>NZ_FNLM01000030.1 GCF_900105725.1 Gordonia westfalica | reverse complement strand
CATGTCCAACGCACCCTCGACCTGGCAGAGCAGGTCCGCTCTGGGCGGGTCGTGCGTCCCGATGTGGTGGTGTGGCCGGAGAACTCATCCGACATCGACCCGTTCGGTAACCGCGATGCTGCGGCGCAGATTGATCGTGCCGCGCGGCGATCGGGGTGCCGATCCTGGTGGGAGCGGTGATCGCGGGAGCAACGGCACGTCCCGCAACACGTTGGTGGTGTGGGATCCGGTTACCGGTCCTGGTCAGGAGCACGACAAACGTCAGCTGGTGCCGTTCGGGGAGTAACTTGCCGCTGCGGGAACTGATGACACAGCTGTCGTCCTACGCCAGCCGGGCCGGCAACTTCGTTCCTGGCACGGGCAATGGTGTCGTCGATCTTGCAGGTGTACCGGTGGCGGTGGCGACCTGCTACGAAGTCGCGTTCGACGATCTGGTGACCGACTCGGTGCGCGCCGGCGCGCAACTGATCGCCGTACCGACCAACAACGCGACGTTCGGGCGCACCGAGATGACCTACCAGCAACTCGCGATGTCGCGGGTGCGGGCAGTCGAGCACGGTAGGGCGGTGGTCATCGCAGCAACCAGTGGGGTGAGCGCGATCATCGAGCCTGATGGGACCGTTGCACAACGCACAGCGCTGTTCACCCTGATGTCCTCATCGCGCGGGTGCCGCTGGGGACAACGACGACTCTGGCGACGCGGATCGGAGCAGCAGGAGAAGGGATCTGTGCTGCCGCGGTCCTGGCGGCACTGGTTGTACGCACGTGGAGATCACGCCAACGCACCTGACGCGGCGTGGTTGCTTCAGTGGCGTTCGCGATGGGGCGTTGGTGAGCTACTCGGTGCGTCATCGGCGTCATCCGACGGGCTCGAACAGCAGCTGCACCCTGGTTCTGTAGTGGCAGCACAACTCGTGCTGGTCGCCGCGCCGCGTAATCGTGGAGTCGGCAGCAGGGGCACCTCGGGCACCGGCCGTGGCTGATCGGTGGTGGTGGCGGATACCGGGGCGCAGCAGGCGTCGCCTGTGTCGTTGTAGGGCGCCACCGAGATGTTGAGCTTGCCGGGGGTTACCCGGGGCATGGCACCGGTGCCTGGCAGTGCTTTCGTCCGGGCAGCGCGAATCGCGTTGGCGATCACCAGCACTTCTGCGAGTTCGTGGACGAAGACCACCGTGGCCAGGCCGAGGACGCCCGTGGCGGCCAGCGGAATCAGCACACCGATGATGGCCAGAGAGAATCCTATGTTCTGCACCATGATTCGGCGTGCGCGCCGAGCGTGGGACAGCACGTGGGGGAGATGGCGGAGATCTTCGCCCATCAACGCCACATCGGCGGTTTCGATGGCGACGTCGGTACCCATCGCTCCCATTGCGATTCCGACATCGGCGGTGGCCAACGCTGGGGCGTCGTTGACGCCGTCGCCGACCATGGCGATCGCCCGCCCGCGCGCCAGCGTGGGCAGCAAGTCGGCTTTGTCTTCGGGAAGCAGTTCGGAATGGACGGTGCTGATTCCGGCCGCCGTGGCCAAGGCGTGTGCGGTGCGATCGTTGTCCCCGGTCAGCATGACCGAGTTGACACCCAGCGCCGTCAGCTGAGCGACCGTTTCAGCGGCCTCGGGGCGAAGCTCATCGCGGACGGCGATGGCGGCGACGACGGTGCCATCGCGTTCGATCAGCACGACGGTGGCACCGTCGCTCTGCAACCGGGTGACCTCGCCGGCGAGCGCGCCAGGATCGAGCCACCCGGGTTTGCCCAGGCGCAGTTGCTGTCCGCGTATCTGGCCGGTGAGTCCGTGACCGGCGATCGCGGTGACGTCCTCGGCAGGTGAGTCCAGGGCAGGTGCGGCCGCGAGAATGGCGCTCGCCAGCGGGTGCTCGCTGCGTGCCTCGAGCGCGGCGGCATAGGACAACGCGTCTTCGCGGGTGATCTCGGGTGTGCTCACCACGGCGATGACCTCCGGAGTGCCGCGGGTCAAGGTGCCGGTCTTGTCCAGTGCGACGACGCGGACCCGTCCCAACTCCTCTAGTGCAGCACCGCCTTTGACCAGTGCGCCATGGCGGCTGGCGGCGCCGATCGCGGCGACCACCGTCAGCGGCACCGCGATCGCTAACGCACACGGGGACGCGGCAACGAGGACTACCAGGCCGCGTTCGAGCCACAGCAGGGGATCACCGAGCAGCGCACCGATACCTGCCACGAGCGCCGCGAGCACCATGATGGCGGGGACCAGGGGCGGGCGATGCGGTCGGCGAGACGTTGGCCGGCGCCTTTGCGTTCCTGCGCTTGCTCGACGATGTGAACGATGCGGGCCAGGGAACTATCCGCGGCGCGGGCGGTCACGCGGACTTCGATCGCACCGCCACCGTTGATGGCGCCGGCGTAGAGCAAGTCGCCCGGACCCGCCTCCACCGGAACAGATTCGCCGGTGATCGCCGACATATCCACGCTGGTAGTGCCCGCGGTGATCGTCCCGTCGGTCGACGCGCGCTCACCGGGACGCACCACCAGCACATCGCCGATGATCAACTCATCAGGGGACACGGTGATCTCGCGACCCTCACGAATCACCGACGCGGTCGGTGGAACCAGCGCGAGCAGTGCCCGCAGCCCGCGCCGGGTCTTGGTGACCGCGTAATGCTCGAGTCCTTCAGCGACCGAGAACAAGATTCCCAGCAGCGCAGCCTCGGGTATTTGGCCCAGCGCCACAGCCCCGATCGCGGCGATCGTCATCAGCGTTCCGACACCGATGCGCCCGTGGCGCAGCGACCTCAGCGTCGACGGCACGAACGTTGAGGCAGCGACGACGACCGCGACCAGTTCCACGACGATGCCCGCGGTCTCTGACAGAGAGCCTCCGATGATCCAGCCGAGCGCGAGGAACACTGCTGCGGCGGCGGCGAAACGCAGCTCGCGCACCTGCCACAACCGAACCGGGCCCTGATCGACCTCGGCGTCGAGGTCGGCGGGATCTGATGGTCCGCAGCATGCGTCAGCCATGAGCTCGCCCCTGCACTGTGGCCGCCGCCGATGACGTCGTCGTGGCTGGTACGGAGACACATGCAATCGCTAGAACGGCTGTCACGAGAGCGTGGCCGGAGGGGGTCAACGCGTACATCACCAACCGTCCGTGCCGGCGCCCGGTCACCAGGCCGGCGCCCTTGAGTAAGCGCAGATGGTGCGAGACAAGGTTCTGCGCCAGGCCTACCACCCACGCGAGGTCGCAGACGCATAATTCCTCGCCCGACAGCAACGCCGTCGCTACACGTAGCCGGGTGGGATCACCGAGTGCGCGAGCTCCGGCGGCGGCACGGTCGACCGCGGTCACCTCGGGTAGCGCAGTCCGGATAGTTTCTGCGTGCGGCAGATCGAGGCACAGCAGGTCGCATGTGTCCACCGACTCCTGAGTCATATCAACATCCTTACGTTCATTGATATGGCCCATTGTAGGCGCGCCGGCGCGAATACCTCAACACCCATCGATATGGCGAGTTGGCGTCGACAAGCTCCAGCCCGGCGGGGGGCGCCTAGGTGTCGGTGTTGCCCTTCTTCCACTGTGACCACGGGATGTTCCAGTCGCCGAGTCCATCGACTCCCGAGAGCGTGTCGGCGTTGGTGTTCTTGACCGTGACGGGGTCACCGCGCAGGGTGTTCTTCACGAGCCATTCCGCGTCTGCGGGACTCAGGTTTGGGCAACCGTTGCTGACGTTGCTGTTGCCTTGCGCCGACATCGACCACGGTGCGCCGTGCATGTAAATGCCGCTGTAGGACATTTGCACCGCCCATTGAACGGGTGTGCGGTATCCCGCTGCGGACTCGACAGGCACTCCGTAGGTGGACGAGTCCATGATGATGTGCTCGACGCGATCTCCGATCATGTAGATGCCGCGGGGCGTCGGAGTGCTGTCTTTGCCGAACGAGGTCGGCATCGTGCGGATGACCTTGCCGTCTCGTTTGACGACGATCGTTTTGGTGTTGTCGTCGGCAACGATTTCCTGAGCTCGGCCAATCGTGAAGTCGTAGGACAAGTTCTCGTCGCCGTAGAGCCCGTCGCCGAGATCGACTCCGTAAATGTTGACGGCGACACTGACTTTGGTGCCCGGTGTCCAGAAGCGTTCGGGCCTCCACCGGACCTCAGAGTCGCTGATCCAATAGAACGCACCCTGCATCTGGGGGTCAGACGACACGGTGATCGCCGCCTGTGCCTTCTTTCGGTCAGGGATGGGATCGGCGAACCGCACGCCGATCGTGTGGGCGATCCCGACGGTTTTCTCGCCGAGAATGGCCGCGCTGGTCAACGATTCCGGTGAGGTCGTGGTGAAACGCTGCGAGACGACCGATCGACCGCCCACGCCCACGGCCTCGGCTTGAACCACGTATCGCTTCGAATACCCCAGGGGCTGGGTGCTTGTCCACGTTGAGCCGTCCTCGCTCAGGGAGCCCGCCAAGGGACGGCCGCTGGCTGTGGGAATACGGACGTTAGTCAACGCGCCGCGACTGGCCGTGACAACAATAGGAAGCCCAGGTTCGACAACCGCGTTGGGCGCAAGTCGCCCGCCACCTTCAGTGGCCACAGCGATGGAAGGGTGTGTGATGTCGGCGAAGCTGTCAACGGCCCGAATCTCGTTGCTGTAGACGGCACCTCCGGTCGAGCTGCACGAGGTCAACACCATCACCACCGCCGTCAGCGTTGCGAGCATCAGCAGTCGCGGGATACCGGACCGGACCGACCCGCGGCATTCACGAGAGCCCGAGCACTGCGGCTGCCCACCGTGAGTCGATCGGCGATCACGTGGCTCTTCGGTAGCTCGAGTCCCTCTTACGCGGCCCATCGATTGTCGAACCCTCCCACTCGGCGCTGGACTAGCTTTACTAACCACGATAGTAGTTGAAGGCTGTGCGCTCCTTTACCCGCTGCACCGCGTGAGAGAAGGTTCGAAACGTCTTCGTGGTGGGCCACCGCCGAGCCACCACGTCGACCTCACTATTGCCGTGTGGCGACACCCAACAGGTAATCCCCGCCGATGCGTGTTTGCCACCGCTCGCCGACGTCGAGACCGTGGTGGGACAACTCGTGCAGGAATTCACCGGCGGTGAACCGATCCTCGCTCGGATGGTCAAACAGCACTTGGTAGGTCGGCCGAGCAAGGGCGGTCGCGGTGACCTCGTCAAAGAAGAACCGCCCACCCGGTTTGAGTACGCGGGCCACCTCGTCCAAGGCTTCCCGCCAGTTCGGGATGTGGTGAATGATCGCGAAGTCGAAGACTGCGTCATAAGTACCGTTCTGCCCTCCGCCGACGTCGTGAAATGCTGAACGCAGGTCCGTTGCGCTACCTCGGGCGAGGTGTGCCCTGCCGGTGTGTCGGCGCAGGCGGTGGCGAGCGCGAGAAATCATCGCCGGATCGAGGTCTACCGCGTCGACGCGCGCGGCGCCGAACTCGTCGAGGATCAGCCGGGTGCCGTAACCCGACCCGCACCCCAGCTCAGCAACGTGCGCTCCCGGGGTCCGTCCGCCCAACGCGGTCAATACACGCGCCTCGTAGCGCTGCAGCCACCGCCGGGGCGGCGAGTTCACCAGAACAGTCTCCACGCGGTTCATCAACATTGTTGACCACCCTCCCTCATTCATCGGCGGAGACCGCTTATTATCGTCTGGTGACGATCAATAGCATGGATGGGTGTCCCACGTCGAGAGCCGGAACGAATGTGGACGCGGCGGTGGCGTTGTTTCACAGCCTGTCCGATAGCACCCGTTTGTCGATTGTGCGTCGTCTTGCCGGCGGGGAGGTCAGGGTCGCCGACCTGGTAGGGGAGTTGGGTTTGGCGCAGTCGACAGTGTCGGCGCATGTGGCATGTCTGCGCGACTGCGGGCTCGTTGAGGGACGCCCACAGGGTAGGCAGGTGTTCTACCGCCTCACTCGGCCCGAGTTGATGGATCTGCTGGCCTCGGCGGAGACCCTGCTGGCGGCCACTGGTAGCGCGGTAGCGCTGTGCCCGAACTATGCCGGCGACGCCGCCGCAGCGTCAGCGAGTTCTACCCCGGCTGGAGCATTTACGTGACCGACGCGACGCCGGCAGTGACGAAAACACTCCACCCCCGAGGCGTTCTCTTGGTCCTGGTTGTCGTGGTGACCTCCGTCGGGCTGGCAGTCAACTCCTTCGTTGTCAGCCGACTCACCGAGGGCAGTACGGCCGATCTGGGAGTGCTCCAATTGCGGTTAGCGTTCAACCCCGGTGTTGCATTCAGCCTCGGTGATCAGCTGCCCAGCTGGGCCATACTCGCCGTGGCCGGGTTAATCACCCTCGCACTGGCCGGCTACGCAGTGCACGTCGCACCCGACGCGGGGGTCGCCGGCCGGATCGGATTTGCTGCAGTCCTCGGCGGCGCACTCACCAACCTGATCGACCGCGCCGCCGACGGCGTCGTCACCGACTACTTCCATACCGGCTGGTTCCCCACGTTCAACCTCGCGGACACATTCATCACCATCGGCGTCGTCCTGATCGTGCTAGATGTGTTGCGGCAAGAATGGTCAGCTCCGCGCGACGCCTAGGGGATCGAACCGTCGCGCGGACTCGCTTAACCGGTGACTGTCAGGTAGATCAAGGCGACGTTGAGCACGATGATGACCGCTGCAGTCAGCCAGGCCAGCGACGTGGTGAGTCGATTGTTCACATCCTCGCCCATCAGCATCCTGTCGCTGGTGAAACGCACTAACGGAACCAGTGCGAAGGGGATGCCGAAGGACAGAACGACCTGCGAGACAATCAGAGCTCGGCTGGGATCGATTCCGATGGCCAACACTGTGATGGCAGGTATCAGGGTGATCAGGCGTCGGAGTATGAGCGGGATCCTGCGCTGCAACAGCCCGTCCATGATCATCGCGCCGGCGTACGCCCCGACCGAGGTTGATGCCAGCCCCGAGGCAAGAAGCCCCAGCGCGAACAGCAACGCCACCACTTGCCCCAAGGTGTCGGCGACCGCCGCATGCGCTCCGTCGATCGAATCGACCCCTTCACGGCCACGCAAAGTGGTTGCTGCCACCAGCAGCATGGACAGGTTGACCGCGCCCGCCAGCAGCATCGCCAGACCGACATCGATCTTCGTCACACGCAACAGCCGCGACCGGATCGGCCCCTCCGGTTGATGGCCGTGTCGATCCCGCACCAGACCTGAATGCAGATACACCGCGTGAGGCATCACCGTCGCACCCAACATGGCGGCCGCGATCAGCACGCTTTCCGTGCCATCGAACCGCGGCAAGAGGCCCCCACGACAGCCCCGGGGGGAGGTGGTGCCACCACGGTGCTTGTCAGAAAACCGATGGCAATGACAGCCAGCAAGCCAATGATCACCCGCTCGAACGGTTGCTGCCCTCTGCGGTCTTGGACAAGAAGCAAGACCATCGACACCGAACCTGTGATGACGCCACCGATGAGCAACGGCAGGTCGAAGAGCAGATTCAGCGCGATAGCTCCGCCGACCACTTCGGCGAGATCGGTTGCCATAGCGACAATCTCAGCCTGCACCCAGTAGGAGAGCCTGGCGGTCCGCGACGCGCGCAGACGCACCGTCTCCGGCAATGACCTGCCCGTGACCACCCCGAGCTTGGCAGAAAGGAACTGCACCAACCCCGCCATCACGTTCGCAACCACGATCACCCACACGAGGAGGTAGCCGAACTGGGCGCCGGCGCTGATATTGGACGCGACATTGCCGGGATCAACATAGGCGATGGCTGCGACGAAGGCCGGACCAAGCAGTAGGGACCCAGACCGAGCTCGCGCGAGCCGCGGACGAGCCGAAGCCATGACCTCTCGCATTGCCGCCCCTCAATCACAAAGTTCGGTCTACCGAATAAAACTATTCGATACACCGTAGTTCATGGGTCGGCACATGACGAGACTTGGGGAGCTTGGTTGGTGGGGCGAGGTCTTCGACGGCCTGTAAGTGCGAGTGCGCCGCAGCGGGGCGCATCACTGCTTGTCATCTGCGTGCCGAAATACTACGCTACGTAGTATTTCAATGTGGGCAGGAAGAGCAGGTGGGACCCGGATGGCGATGCGGGCGAGGAAGTCCCGGCGGCCGATGGTGCTGGGAGTCGACTGGCAGACAGCTCAGGATCACGTCGCCGACCGCGCACTCTGTTCTCTCGCGAGGGATGACGACCTCCCGGGTGCGGCGTTACCCATACGACGACGATGATGCACACCGACACCATCGAAGCGCCGACGCCGCGACGACCACGCCGCCGGCTTAGCCCCCTACCCAGATTGTGGCGCTCGCTGACGTCGATGAAAACAGCACTCATGCTGCTGTTCCTGTTGGCCGCGGCGGCAATCCCGGGCGCTCTGCTGCCGCAGCGCCCACTCAACGAACAGAAAACAACCCAGTACATTGTCGACCGCGGCGCCCTCGGCACGTGGATGGACAGACTGCAGCTCTTCGACGTCTTCGCCAGCTCGTGGTTCACCGCGATCTACGTCCTGCTGTTCGTGTCACTTGTGGGATGCCTCACTCCCCGAATCCTCGAGCATCTGCGCGCGGTCCGAGCCCGTCCAGTTCCCGCGCCGCGCAACCTCACCCGCCTGCCGCGGCACCTCGAGGACACCGTAGAAGGAACACCCGAAGAGGTTGTTGCCCTCATCAACGCCAACCTCCGGGGCTGGCGCCGAGCCACCACCACACGACCAGCGACTACGCACCGACCCACCGCAGCCGTAGAGATCTCCGCGGAAAAGGGTTACCTCCGCGAGTGGGGCAACCTCGTGTTCCACTTCGCCCTACTCGCCTTGCTGATATCGATCGCGGCCGACAAACTTTACGGCTACGAAGGCACCCGCAGTCTCGTCGCCGATGGCACACAAGGGTTGTGCAACACCTCGACCGCGGTTTATGACTCATTCCGCGCAGGCAGCCTCGTCGATGGCACCGATCTCTCACCATTCTGTGTCCGCGTCGAGGGCTTCGATGCCCGGTTCCTGCCGAGCGGTCAGCCCGACATGTACGAAGCCGACGTCACCTACACCGGGGACGTGCGACAGTCCGATCCCGATACGTGGAGCACCGCACGCGTCCGAGTGAACGAACCGCTGCGAGTAGCAGGCGACCGCGTCTATGTCCTCGGCAACGGCTTCGCACCGACGTTCACTGTGACGTTCCCCAACGGTGAGCAACGCACTCAGACAGTACTGTTCATTCCCGACAACTTGCAGACGATGCTGTCCTCCGGCGCGGCCCGTTTCGATACCCCAGCCGGCCTCTACCCCGACCCAGACGAACGTCGCAATCGACAGATCGCGATCGAGGGCCTATTCGCGCCCACCGCAGCATTCCAAGGAACCCTGCTCACCTCATCGTTTCCCGTGCCGAATGATCCGTATGTGGCGATCAGGATCTACCAAGGCGACACCGGACTGGATACCGGTCGCCCGCAGAATGCGTACTCCTTGAACCGAGCGCTCATCGAGCAGGGTCGGCTCCAGCAGCGGGCACAGGTCAATCTCAGCCCGGGACAGACTCACACCATCGCCGATGGCACCGTGGTGCGCTTTGATGGGTATGAACGCTTCGTGTCCATGCAGGTATCACACGGGCCGGCACAGAACTGGGTTCTGTTGTCGGCGACCGTGATGCTGTCTGGGTTACTTGTGTCTCTATTTATCCGGCGTCGCCGAATCTGGGTGCGGCTAGTGCCCGTCGGAGTCGACGGCCAACGCACCGCAGTAACAATCGCAGGTCTGGCCCGCACCGATCAGGCCGGGTGGGGCGAAGACTTCGACCAGCAGGCGCGGCGATGGCTGACCCAGCCAGGGCCGACAAACCGCCGACCACGGCGCGCACATCAGCCATGAGATCTCACATCCGTACAGATCTCATCTCATTGAACCGCCCCCCCTGCAGGACGCGGCACCGAACCAACTGTCACGTCACAATCCATCCCGATCGCATTCACGCCACACGGAGGCCCATAGACCATGCGCAGAAACACTTCTCACGGCGCCGCCACCACGCCGGCCTCTTCGGCCAGATCCCTCATCGCCATCGCGCTGCTGTACAACATCGCGCGCCTAGCACTCGCTGCTGCGCTAACTGGACTAATTCTGCTGGTCGCCTACCTAATTGACGTGGACGTCCCGTTCTTCGTAACCGTCGTGCTCGCCGTGATTCTCAGTAGTCCAGTCTCGATGATCGCCCTCAAACCCCTACGAACTCGTATCAATTACCGGGCCGAAGCAATGGACTCCCGCCGAGCAACCAAGAAGGGACTCGCCAGACCGGACGCGACATGAGTTGGCATCAGGCCAGCAAACATGATCAGCCAGGCCCGACTGTCCTGCCGAACATGCAGTGCGGTCTGCCGGATCGGTGAAACCAGCGCAGTTCACCCTCGATGACCACCGACCCGCACCGTTCCTCTCAATCGATCGGGCTAGGCGTCAACTGTGTGGCCGTCGAACCGATCACTGGCCCGCGCGGATTTGGCCCGACCTAGTCTCGTCTCGAGAGCTCGCGACACCTGAGCGGGACCAACTCGTCCTCATACCTCCCGCGCCGATACGGCGGGTCATCCGACGACGTAGACGCCCCGGGTTCTCAGCCACTGTGCAGGATCGAGTTTGGGTCCATCTTGCTGCCAGACCTCGTAGTGCAGGTGTGGGCCGGTGGAGTAGCCGCGGTTTCCTACCGTTGCGATTTGCTCGCCGGCCTGGACTCGCTGCCCGACGCTCACCAGTGTCTCGTTGATGTGCCCATACACGCCGATCGTGCCGTCGTCTTGCAGCACTCGTATCCACAGCCCGAACCCATCAGCCGGACCGGATTCGATAACCTGCCCGTCGCTGGTCGAGACCACCGGTGTGCCAATCGTGTTGGCGATATCGAGGCCATAGTGCGTGGTACTCCAGCGCGCTCCGTAACTCGAGGTCACGGTGCCGTAGGTCGGTGCCGCCGACCGTGGCCGTTGTGGCACCGGGGGTTCAGAGGGCCGCGCGCGATCTGGCTGTGCCAGTTCTCGCATAACCGAGGTCAGCTCATCGCGTGACGATGCCCCTGCCGACGTGCGGTTTCGCTGTGCGTCCACCGATCCGACGGTTACAGATCGTGGGGCTGCTGCGGACTGGACGTCGACGGGCACGCCAGTCTGGGTCAGGGGAGTGATCGTTGGGTTGTGTTGATCGGCGAGCGCGGTGGCCGCGGTCCCGCCGGCAGCGCATAGAACCACCGCGGCCATGAGTGATCCACTCAACCCGGCAGCGGCCGCCGACCGAGTGGAGGTGTCCGAGACCTCTTCGCCGTCAAGAACCTCGAAGAAGCCTGACTGAGCTTGCTCGCTGGACTGAGGTTCAACGACACACAACGCCCGCTCCCACGGTGCGGTAGGTGCTGCCGATGAATGCCTGCCGAGGTCGAGCGGGCGCTGCGAGCGAGGCGGCCCGAAAGATCGATGGGCACGCCCGGCTTGGCGGGGTAGGGCGGTGCGCGAGCGCGCGGTGTATGGACGGCCACTGCGAGGTGGGTATGGCGGCGCCGCCCCGGGCGCCGTCGTCGATCGAGCATGCGGCGAGTAGGAGGGCACCGGGGCGCCCGAGATGATGGGCCGAGTGAACCCGGCCGGCACCTCGGGTTGGAGAGGCATTCGGTGTCGCCCGGCCGCATGCACGACGTGTGCATGCTCGGGCCGTGCGAGTCCAGGGGTGAGGCTCGCTGATGCGTCGCGCCGGAACGCAGAGATACCAGCGGAGGGCGGGCTGGGATCAGCTTTGCGATGCCGTGCCAAGGGGAGTCCTTCAGTCCAAGCGTCAGTCCGGATGGAAACAGTTCGATATCGAACGAGCCACAGACAGGTTACTACTATCCCGGTTAGTTTCTCCCCGTTGGCCCCAGGATCGATCCTTCGGGCTCTGCGAAGCTCCGATGGTGCGTTTGGTTGACCAGCGGGTACGTTGTGGCCGACTACGGGTCGGCGTCCATGCGTTCGCCAGTTCCCGCCTGGGCAACTGCGTCGGCAACGAAGCGTCCGGCTCGTAACGGTCACCATAGATCGAAACGACTGGGGGCTAGGCTGACAGCCCCTGTCGCCGACAGCCTGCACTCGACGATCACCCGCCAGAGAGCGTGACGGCGGTCCTGGCATGATCGGCCGCATGCGTGGACTGCTACGAGCGCTCGGGTGGGGTGCGGTCCTCGCCGCTACTGCCGGGATTGCTGCCCACTATTCTGGCCTGGTCAGCAATCTCGCGTCCCGGCTGGCGGCGTTCACGCCGGTGCTGATCATCGTCGGCGTCGTCGGTCTGCTGCTGTTGCTCGCTGCGCGCGCCTGGCTCTCCGCGGCAGGAGCTGTGCTCGTCATCGCCGTGGGCGTGACGGCGCAGGCCCCGCTGTATCGGGGGGCGGACGAACAGGTCTCGGACTCGGACCTGACCGTGATGCAGGCCAATATCTATCTCGGGCAGGCTGATCCGGACGCGCTAGTGTCGCGGGTGCGCGACTCAGGCGTTGACGTCCTGACGGTGGTCGAGCTGACGTCTGAGGCGGTGGGAGCCCTCGAGCGCGCCGGGTTGCGCCAAGCCTTGCCGTTCGTGTTTCTTCGTCCCCGAGACGGTGGAGGTGGAGCTGGCATCTATGCGCGGGCCCCGCTGACCGACGGGCAACTCTTGCGTGGGTTCGAATTGTCGAATCTTCGTGCGCGACTGCTTCTTCCGAACCGCACGCCCATCTCGATCTATGCACTGCACCCATTGCCGCCGTATCCCGAACCGTCGTGGCGCTGGGATGCCGAGCTCCGCGAGTTGCGCTCGATCCTCTTCGCCGACACAGATCCACTGATCATCGGCGCCGATGCGAACTCGACCTACGATCACCGCTCCTTCCGGCAGCTACTGTCGGGACCGCCGGATTCGCCCCAGCTGACCGACGCCGCCGAGCATCTCGGATCGGGCGTCGTCGCGACCTATCCTGCCGGCCGGCCCTACCCGTCGCTGCTTGCGCTCGACCGGGTGCTGACACGCAATGGCCCGACACCGACATCGTTCCGGCGGATCGATCTGCCGGGCTCCGATCATCACGGGGTACTCGCGAGCATCCGGCTCAGCGAAGGATGACGTCCCCGAGTAATCTCGAACCATCGGAACACCTCGGTTCGTGACCGACAGCCTTATGTCAACTCGATCGAGCCTGGCAAGATATCTCCCCCAACGCTTTCCATATGCCGCCACTCGCTACTTCATGATTCAGCCGGGTGGCGCCGGTGAGGGTGGAGGTGGGTTGCGGTCGCCGGGTTGGGGTATCGGGAAGGTCATCGACGGGCTCGGTGGGTCCGGTGGTGCGAGCCGGCTTTGGGGGTTGGCGCGCACCGCGGCCTCAGCCCCGGCCAGGGGCGCGGAGGCTCTGTCGCGGGCTTGTTGTTCGGTCACCGGTTTGCGGCCGTCAACCGGGATGAGGGTGTACCACTCTTCGGACTCGAGGTAGCGGGTGGCGAACAGGTACCACTGGCCGACCTTGAGGGGTGTGTCGCCGTTGACGGAAATGTAGACACCGTCTTTGACTCCGCCTTGCTGGTTGACTACCACGCTCTCGAAGACTTCGCCCTTGATCGCTGTTTTGGTGAGCACGCTGTACTGAGTTTCGGGGAGCCGCCCGAGCGCCTTGGCGCCAGCAGCTGATTCGACACGGCCGGTGAAGACGTGTGTGGAGATCGCCATCAGATTACGTAAGTCAGAGGTGTCGGTGATCGAGTCCGCATGGGCGGTCGAGGTGGCCGTGGCCGATTCGAGGGGTGGGATGCCCTCATTGACGGTTTGTTCGCCGCACGCGGCCAGGGTGGCAGCGGCGAGGATGCCGGCGATGCCGAGCGTGAGGGCCGCCGGTCGTGTTGCTCGGTGGTGGGTCATCAGAATCCCCACTTGTTGTGGTACAGGTCGCGGGTGAGCCGGTGGGTGTGTAGGACGTTTCGCGGGCCCCGTCATTATCTGCCATCAGGTCGTTGGAGCAGGTGTGGAACAGCCCCAGTGCGTGCCCGACCTCAGTCCAAGTTATGTCACTTTCTAGCAAAAGTTCCTGTCCCCCAGCTGTTTTAATGTGCCGATAACGTATGTTATGTCAGGTAAACCTGTCATAGCTAATGCAGATGTTTGGTAATCCTGACAGTCACGGGTCTACCCTATCTGCATGGGTTGGACGCACGAGAGCGACACACACTTCCACGAGGCGGCGCTGGTGGCGGTGTTCGAGGATGGGACCGAGAGTCGCGGGTCAACCATGGTTGGCGGTGTGGACTACGAGCTCATCGACCCCGGGCGTCGCGGCAAGGATGGTTTGCGGCCGTCGGCCGAGATTGCTGGCTGGGTGTTGCGCTGCGATTGCGCCCGGCGAACCAGCTCCGATGTGTCGACCTGGACCGATCCGGTCCAGTGGGCGCGGGTGCCCTCAGCGTCGCTGGAGGACCTCGTCGGCCATCGCGTGTTTGCCCCCGATACCGACCTCGACGTCAACGTGCGGCCTGAGGTCGCGGAGGTTGCACGCGCGGTGTGGCGGCGTGAGCATCTCGACCCGATCGACGTCGACTACGAGATCCAGGCCGCCGCAGATGCCCGCAGGGACGCCGACGCGCGCCTCGACGCCGCAGTGGCCAAGGCTCGCCGACTGGGCCGCTCGTGGGCCGACATCGGAGCTGCAGCCGGGATGACACGGCAGTCCGCCAATGAGCGTTGGAAAGCTCGCACGTGAGTACTACTGCCGGATGAATCTGATCGGGACACCCACGTCAATGGGCATGACCGGAGCCGACGTTCGTTGGGTTCCCGCGCGATTCGGTCGTCAGACTGTTTGATGGGTGATCGTCCGGTGGTCGAGTACGAGCCGGGTGTCCAGTGTCTCGCTCCCGCGGTCCGCACACTCCTCAGGGGTCGCGAACAGCACGCAGCAGTCGACGTCAGCGACTGCTGTTGACCGCCAAAGTATGCCGTCCACGGGACCGCCTGGGAGGCCGTAGCGCAGGAATTCGGTGATGATCTGGGTCGGGATGTAGGTGACCTCATCGGAGCCACCAGGGCGGGTGGGTTCACCGATGGACTTGATGAACTCCCGCAGAAACACAGTGGCCGGTCTCCGGTCCCTGTCGGCTGCGTTGAACAGGGACGGCACGGGCGGCGGGGTACGCAGATCGAGTACCCGCACTCCACGGTGGAGAGCGAACTCGCCGACGCTGAGCCCGCTTCCGGGGTCGGCGTACTTGCTCACCTCCCCGACGGCACCGGCACGGGTTGAGGCGCCGTAGAACGCGCTGATCCCCGCCGCCGTCATCCGGTTACTGCGGGCGTACGCCGACGGCGGTGGGCCGATCTCGGAGGCGGTGGAGAACGTCTCCCCCGCTTTGCCGACCCTCGCGCGCCACCAGGTGTCGCCGGCGGGCAGGTCGATGACCAGATCGGCGAGTTGGACGGCTCTGGTGACGGCGGCGGGAACCTCGTGCACCAGATGCATCCCCGGCTCGTCTTCCTCGGCAGGATCGGGCAGCAGGAACGTGTAGCGGCGCCGCGTGCGAACCTCCTCACGAAACCGGTCCCAGCTCCATGCGAGGCCCATGCCCACCGGCGGCACGGCCAGATCGCGGTCGCACCACTCGGTGGTGTGGATGCTGCACGCGATCGCCTCAATGACGGCGTGGTCGCTGCTGACGTCGTTCTCGTAGAGCAGTTCCTCGGTGTCTTGCATCGCGGCCTGATACCCGTCCTCGCGGGAGTCGTAGTACGCCACGTTGATCGGGTCGTCGTGCTCCGTCCTCAGCCCATCGACGATCAGCTCGAGGACGACGTCGAGCGACGCGGCGGGTCGCCCTCCGCAGAACTTGCACGGTCCGAGCGAGGTGTCAGCGGCCTGATGGACTGCCTGCTTGAGGATCGGTTCGTCGAGGCACTGCGAACAGACAACCGCATCGGAGTAGGACCAGCCCTGCTCCTCGGCCTGCATCATCATGCGCTTCGCCATACCCATGGCATCACTATCTCGCGGCCCTTCGTTTCGCGCGAACGACAACGTCGGGGCCGGACCCGTACCTGCAGCGGGGATGACATGGCAGTGGGCGAATGGAGCGGTGGAAGGACAGGGTGTGACGAGCGCTCGGCGATCGCTCTGCACCACTGACGACCGGGGATGAAGCCCTGCTCGGCATCGGGAGGTACACGGCCGCGCCGTGCGTCACCCCGTTCATGGCGGGTGGTCGCACGGCGCGGGTGTCCAGGGAGAGGGTTGGTTACATGCGGATTCCGAAGATGGCTTGCATGCACCACTTCATCACTCCGGCCCCGACGGGTCCCAGCCGCGGAATCCACGCTTTGGCCGCCGAGATGGCACCCGAGGGGCCGCCGAAGGTGAAGCCGATGACGATCGGTGCAGCAGCGACTCCGAATCCCCCCAGGCAGCCGGCGAAGCGTGCAGTATCGCCGGCGACACTCACCTGGTGGCGACCTGAGGCAGCTCCGGCCAGCAGTGGACTCGGCTGTGCGTGGGTGGGGGCCAGTTCGGTCGCGGATGCCGTTGCTGCGGGTGGGGTCGGCGCAGGCTGGGCCGTGGCCGAGGAGTTGGCGGCGAAGGTCATAACCAGCCCTAGGAGCAGGGAAATTACGATGGTGGCCGTGGGCGCGAGGATGCGGCGCGGCCCCAGAGGGGAGGGTGTTTGCGATGACATGTGCGTGTTCCGTTCAGGGAGTGGATGGTGTGTGCCTTCTCGATCTGAGACGTCCGGCCGTCCGTCCGCACCTGGACGGACAAGCTCGGATGAACCGCGTGCGTCGTTCAGTCCAGTTCCGGGTGCCGCAGCCGCGCGGAGGGGCAGGATTCGAATGATCGGCACCCGACTGCGCCTCGGAAGGACCGTGTGATGTGGCGATGACGTCATCAGCGCGCGACGAACTCCCCGCCCAGTCCCCTGCCTCAACGGAGACCGATAGCGATCACCGCGCAGCCGCGGCAGCGTTTAAGACCGAACTCAACGCGTTCCGTAAAGGGCATCCGAACTCCAGCTTCGAAGCGTTGGAGAAGGCCGTGGCCCGACATCATCCACACCTCGGTGTCGGCAAGACCACCCTGAATGACGCGACCCGCGGTGATCGGCCCCTGCCCACGATGCGCACGCTGACCGCCATGGTGATGGCGTTGACAGATGATCCGGCCGAGGTGGCTAGCTGGCAGCAGCGTCTCGCCGATCTCACAACATCTGCGTCCCCGCCTCCGCCTCCGCTCGGACCAACAGCGCCACCCACTACCGGCGACCACCTCGGCCGGCGCCAGCAGCAGCGGCGGCGGTGGCTGCTCATCGTCGCGATAGTCGCCGTTCTGATCGGCAGCAACGCCGCCACATTCAGCATCACCCGCCACATGTCGACACCGTCGCCGCCTGCCGTTCGCACGGGTGACAACCCGATCGAGACCGTCTGCTTGACAGACGCACGCCCCGCCGCGAGTAGCACCGACAACCCGGCCTTTCTGCTCGAGTTGATCTTCTCTCCGAGCTGCGATGCTGGGTGGGGTCGGATCACCCGTTTGGCCGGCGCCGACACCAACAACATCCTGTCGGTCACCATCTACCGCAGAACGGACCCTCGCGGGCCATCACGCCAGCCAGCCACCGAACCCGATACCCACTCAGCTTTGAGCACTCTCCTCGTCCGGGACAACCCCACCGACCGGCTCTGTGTCACTGGGTGGGCGACCATCGACGGCCAGCGCACCGCCAGCCCCACTCCCCTATGTATCTGACATTCATCGGCCTCCTCAGTGGCTCCGTACGACTGCGCCCCCGCCAACCGATGCAGTTGGCGGGGGCGCAGTGGGGTCTGTCCGATATTCGGTGTAAGCGGCGGTTTTCCGATTGCTCGGCGGGTCAGCGTTCTTCGGCTGCGGGCATACGATCGGCGAACGTGATTGCCAGGGCGTTGAGCGCTGGCTTCGGAGCGTACGGCCCACTTCGTCTGACCGGTACCCTTCGGGTCCAGTGACCGGGTGACCAGGTAGAGCGTTTTGAGTGCGGACTGCTCGTTCGGGAAGTGTCCGCGAGCGCGCACCGCGCGCCGGTAGCGGGCGTTGAGACTTTCGATCGCATTGGTAGAGCACAACACTCGCCGAATCTCGACGTCGTAGTCAAGGAACGGAATGAACTCCTCCCACGCGCTCTCCCACAGTGTCACGATCGCTGGGTACGGCGTGCCCCACCTTTCGGCGAATTCCTCCCACCGCAGCCGGGCCTCAGCGGCGGTCGACGCGGTGTAGATCGGTTTGAGATCGGCGCTGATCTTGTCCCAGTACTTGCGGGAGGCGTACTTGAAGGTGTTGCGGATCAGATGGATGATGCACGTCTGTACCGTGGCCAACGGGAACGCCGCAGATACACTGTCGGGCAACCCTTTCAATCCGTCACAGACAACGAAGAAGATGTCGCGGACACCCCTGTTCTTGAGGTCGGTGAGCACCGCCAACCAGAACCTGGCCGACTCGCCGCCCCCGTTGCCAGCCCACATGCCGAGGATGTCTTTGTGCCCGTCGAGATCAACACCGATCGCGGCGTAGATCGGCCGGTTACGCACCTGCCCGTCTCGGATCTTTACCATGATCGCGTCGATGAACACCGCCGCGTACACCTTCTCCAGCGGGCGTGCCCACCAACCCACCATCTCCTCGATGACCCGATCAGTGATGCGGGAGATGGTGTCTTTCGACACCGACGCACCGTAGACATCGGCGAAATGCGCCGAGATCTCTCCGGTCGTGAGGCCTTTGGCATACAGCGATAGCACCACCCGATCCACATCGGTGACGCGACGTTTGCTCTTACCGACAATCACCGGGTCGAAGGTGCCGTTGCGGTCGCGGGGGACCTCGATCGGCACCTGCCCGCACGCGTCAGTCAGGACCCGTTTCGTGCGCGTGCCGTTGCGCGAATTGCCGGTGTTGCGGCCGGCCACGTCATGTTTGTCGTAGCCAAGATGTTCGGTCATCTCCTCATCGAGCGCGGCTTCGAGCACGCTCTTGGTCAATGCTTTGAGCAGCCCGTCAGGACCGGTCAGTGCCACTCCCTGAGCGCGGGAGCTACGTACTAGATCGCTCACCAGGGCCTGCTCGGCCTTCGAGAGCTCACGCACCGCATCCGCGGTGGTGACATCGTGTTCCTGACCGGTCTGAACCGGCCCTGCCACCGGGGCATCCACGCCCCCGATTGTGTCGGTCATCGTCGTGATTCCTCCTGCCCCACGCCGGGGGCGATCAAAACCACTTACACCGAATCAGCGACAGTCCCGCGCAGTGCACATCAGTCACCAGGTGAGCTGCGGCTGTTTCGTCGGAGCCTGGTAGCTGTCGAACTGCCAGCCCTTGAAGCCCTGGGCACAGGCCGTAGCGCCAAGGTTGGGGTTCTGCGTGAGGACCGTGTTGCGCCACGCGGTGCATTCCACGAAACCGTTGTAGGTGTAGGTGTTCGCCTGCGCGGGTGCCGCAGCGAGCCCGCCAACGATCGCGGATGTACCGATTCCGGCGGCGACGGCACAGGTGAGCAGGGCGGCGCGGATTCTCTTCGTGATGTTCATAGTGATCTCTTCTTGGAATGTGTGTGATTGCTACACAAAGTGATTGGTGTCGGTAGCTGCTGAGTCAGTCAGGCAGGCTTCGAGAACAGCGGGACGCAGGTGCGCCTAAGACGAAAAATGGGGGGGGCGAGGTAGTGACCCTCAATGCTCGCCCTCGCTCGACCACGTGCGGGTCGGACGGCGCCCATCGGCTTTGGCTAGGACGCAGTGTTTGTCAGCGGACGAACCCGATTGGCGCCGCGCAGGCGCCAATGTCCGCGCTCTGACGAGAAACCCGCGCCCGCAACGCTCAGTCCTGCGCTGGAGCCGCTACCTGACCTCGAAGTGCGGATCGTCCGGGAGGGTGGACCATTCCCCACCCCAGACGATCTGGCCGCCCATGCTGGCGAGCTTGGCGCGAATCTTGGCGGTTTGCTCGGGCGTGAAGGTACCCGAGAAGCCTTGACCTCCATGAATTTCCAGGTTGAGGTCCACTGCGGTGCCGCTGCTGTGATTGGAATAAGTTGCATTCGTCGGCGGGACGAGTGCCGGTTCGGCCCAAGACCAGTCGTCGCCGTTACCGAGAGTGATTGGCTCGACGTTGGCGTCAAACCAGGTGACGAACTCGCGGAGCAGTTCGGTGGGCTTACCTGGGGCGGTCCAGAAGTTGACCCCGTTCACGGCCCACTGGGTGGTCTGGGCCTGAGCGATGAGAGGGTACCCATTCTGGGAGGTCCCGGCGGAGGCAGAGCCGGCACCAAGGATTGATGCGCACCCGACAACCAGCGCCGAACCGGCGACCAGGAGATGAGTGCGGAGGCTGCGGGAAGGCAGCATGGAGTGAGAGTGACTGGACGGCATCAGTCAGCCTTTCGATTCGATTGTTGGTGTTGGGTTCTCGGCAAAGGTCCGGACTGACGGCAACCAGCACGGATTTGACAAAGAGGACCTTTGGACATCCTACCTGCGCAGAGCGCCCATCCCGGTATCCGACGGGCCACGCCCCTGCTTTTGCAGCTACATCGAACGCGCCTGTCCCCACCAGCTCGCCTGTTAACAGGTCCAGGTCGTTGAAGGTGAGAACACGTATGGCGTTGTGTGAGAGGCAGTTCGCTCTGCGCGGGGCGTTACAGTGGTCCGCGACACGAGAAGGAAGGATGAAGCGTCATGGCTGATCCCCGTGAGCTCGACGCTCCCGAGCTGAACAGATTCATTGCGAGGCTTCTGGATGATGCGTTGTCCCCGACTCCGATTTCTGCCGAGCCGGACGGCTGGCGTATCGAGGGTGTGAGCGCCGAGCCGGACCACACAGGGTTATGGATTGCGCTGGGTCGGATGGACGATCCGGAGAGCTATACCGAATTTCGCTTTGTGTATGCGCCCGAAGCAGAGGGACGATAAGTGGGCATTTCTCGGTAGTCCTGGTCGACAACACCACTAGCTTCAAGGAGATTGAACGATGGCGATATGGGCACGTTGGTCACCGGAGAACATGCTGTACCCGTGTCCTCAGTGTCCTGGTGACGACTCCGTCGACTGGCCCGCCCGGTTGGCGACGAGACGTGATGCCGATACCGAGGAACGACGAAACGACGACTGCGATCATGTGCTGATCCAGGCGCCACATTTTCAGCAGACAACAGAGGATGACCCGCGGGCCGAATGGGCGACTATCGACGATTGGGATCCGCCGGTCGGCTGATTCTCTCCGGAGGTCTACGAGGGCGGTGACTGCTGACGCACGGAAGTCGGGTCGGTCGGAGAGGGTAAGCCCGGCGTGCTCTGTGTCAGGGCGACCAGCTCCTCCAGACACTGGAGGTGGGTGCTCACTTCGGAGATCCAACCGTCTCGTGTGTGAAGTTGCCCAGGATTGACCGGGCCTGCAACAACAGGAGGGTCGACGAGGCGCTGCTTCCAGTCCGACTGCTCGGACCGAATCCACTCACTGAGGGCGCCGAGGTTTCGGCGGCATGTTTCGGCTCCGGCCACCAGCGACCGTATCCGCTCGGAAATGGCGGTTCCTTGGCCGCGGTGATAGGCCGCAGCGCGGTCGTCTAGCCGAATAACGCTGTCCTGGAACGCTAGCTGCTGGCGTGTTGCCAGGTCGGCGATGGCGGCGTTGAACCACTCGATCAACGTGCGGCGTGAGGCTCGTGCGCGGAGGTCGTCGTTGTCGCGGGCAAGACGATCAGCGATGCCGGTGACACGATCGGTGGAGGTGGCGAGCTGGCCGAGTGAGTGGTTCAGCGTCCCCAGCGTCGACTCGAGTGAGGCGATTCGGGCGCGCGCAGCGTGAAGCTCAGCATAGAGGGCGTGATCGGCCGCGGTGCCCTGAGACACGACCTTGTCACGTGGATAGCCGCGCATCACACGGTCCTCCGTTCACAGCCCAACAGCGCGTCGTGCCTCACCTTATCCAGGGGCAGTGACATCTCTCAGCATGATCGCGGCCCCTATCCCGTGCCGAGGACATCGACGGTCGCGCCGTTCTCGCTCGCGTAGGCGTGCGCCTCGGCGTGTTCGGCGTCAGTGAACGCGCGGGTCTGTTGTGGCCGACCGGGTGGGCGCACGATCAGGGTGAGGTCGGAGAGGTCGGCTCGTGCACGTTTGGGAGCGCGGCGGTCGCTGATTCCGCCGGCGGTTTCGATGTTCTCGGTCATGGCTCATCCTTCGTCACAGGCTCGGCAGGTCGGATCGCGCCCGCGGCGACCGTGAGCGGGATCGAGGCGTGTGATTGCTCGTTGGCGCTGGCCACCCGAACCGAGACCACCGCCCACCATCTGCCCTGGCTGCTCTGGAGCCATGCGTGCTGCCAACCCTGCATGCGTTGTTCAAGGCGTGCTCCACCGGTCCTCACCCGCAGCGGCACCGTATTGGCCGGGGTGAAACCGCCGGTCATGCCCGCCGCGGTCATGTCGATCCACACTGGCCGTGGCGGGTCGAATACCCGTAGCGTCCTCCGATCAGACCACTCCTCGAACATCTATTCGAGTCTAGCTGTAGGGTGGGTTGCACGGGCGCGGACGTCCGGTTAGGAACGCGGAGGGAAGCCGCAGCACGAGCCGGGGTCCGCGCCCCTTTGTGGCTTGACCTCCCACCGAGAGCGCATGGAACTCCCCCGTTTCTGCTCACGCGCCGCGCTCCGGCGCTGCGTACATGCACATGAGGGTGCGCGTCATACGACGTCCTGGAGCGACTGGGTGTGCACCGGATGAGCGGATCGGCACTCGTCCGCGATATCAATCCAACGACTGATCGTGGTCCTGTGCACGCCGACGATCCTGGCCGTCTCCTCGCGCGAAGCGCCGTTTCGTTCGCGGACGAGCACGCGCGCAACAGTGGCCTCGTCGCTCTGGACCCGACCCCTGCTGCGGACGAGACGGGCGAGTTGGAGGTCGTCACCGGTGACGTGCACGTCCATGTCAATCGGGAGCGTGTATGACTGGTCCGAGGCGTCCGTTTCGTCCACGCTTGCCCGGCTGACCTGGGGTTGTGCATGGGATGCACCAGCGGAGGGATCGGCGTGTGCACGGTCCGAGGATTCGAGCTGAACTTCGCCTGGTTCGTGAGCGTGGTCGGTTCGCGATGGCATCGGTTCTCCCCCACCGGCCCAGACGTGCATCACGAGTCCGTGGATGCTCGCCAAAAGAGCCAACGGTGCGACCATGGCGATGGCCACCGCCATGAGTCCGTGTGCGACGCCCTGGTCGCCGGCGGCGAGGTACGCGTGGCCCGCGTTACCGGCAACGCTGACCGTGCTGAAGATGGCCAGCATCGAAAAGTGGTAGCGCTTGCCGGCATCGTCGCGACGCCGGGTGGCGACATAGACGCACCAGGTGGCTTGCAGGATGAAGACGTCGATGACGACTGGCAGCAACGCTGTCAGCGAGTCGGGAATTGCGCCTGACCTTCGCCCGAGGTCGGCTAGTGCGTTGAAGCTCAGCGTGAACGAGGCGCCAACCACGATGAGGCTGAGAACAACTGCTGTGGCCACGCTCGCGGTACTGGTGGCACTGCTGCCTCGCTGGGGCGCGCGCGAAGTAGGGTCGGACATAGATCAACAGCTCCATTTCTGTTGGTCGCCGGTCCTGGTGGTGCTCCAATCACCACCAGGACCTCTTTAACTCACCCAGTCAGGCGGCAGGCCCGCCAAGGATCAAACGTTGTGCAGTTGTGCCGTTACAACGTCAGTGGCGCGGTCGGCCTGGCTTCGCGTGTGCGGTTGCGGCACTCTCGGCGCGGATTGCCTCGATGACCTGCTCCGGTGTCATCTCGTTCATGAGCTTGCGGACGGCATATCGTGCGATAGCGCTGCGAGAGTCGATTCGGGGCTTGGTGCGGCGGCCGGCAATGCTCACCTCTTCCAGCCAGTCGTCGGTCGGCTCATCGAAGTAGATCGTGCTCGGGCCGACAGTGCGTCCCGTCGTACTCGCCGCGGTCGCCGCACTCGCCGTGCTCGGTGCGGATGCGGGAGTCGCAGGCTGCTTCTTCTTGGTAGGCGAAGAGGCCTGCACGGCCGCTGGGGCGTTGGCTGCGGTGTCAGGCTGCTCGGGTGCGGGCTCCGGCGCCGTAGCCGGTGCGGCAGAGACAGCGGGGGCTGTGTGCCGCGGTGGTGGCATTGAACGTGCCCTCGCGCGCTTCTGTCGGGCCTGGGCCATGTCATCGAGTCCACTCATCGGACGTACTCCTGGACGAACTTCGCGGTCTTTTCGTATGCCTCGGCGACAGGCTGCAGCGCCTTTGCCGGCGGGTTCTCTGAAGTGATGGCGATCCTCTTTGTCCGTCGTTCCACCGCAACTGCTCGTGGAATCGGGGGGCCAACCTGGACCGGGGTGCCTTCGACGGCCCTCGCGAGCCTTCTGAGTTCCGCCTCAGGCGGAACAGGCGGGATCATCGTGGGCGAGATGATGAGCGGATAGTCCGGCATGTCGTTGATCAGTTCCTCCGTGGCCGTCAGGTCCAGGTTTCGAAGTGGAGTTGGCACGATGACGGCGTGAGCGACGCTGAGGGCGCCAGCCGCAGCTGGGGAGATCCCGGGGTGGGTGTCGACGATGACCCATTCGGTGTCCCACTCCCCCGCCCATCGTTCAAGGGCGTCGGCCACGACGTCGTGCTGCGGCATCTGGTCGTAGAGGTCGGGGTGGCCGGGAACGAGACGTGGTTTGCCGTGGCCCTTCAACGGACGCGGGGTGCGGCCGCTTTGGAGTGCATCGAGAATGGGGATGCGGAGCCGGTCCAACGGCCGATACCCCCACTTGCCGGTCACTCCCCCACCGTCATGCTCGAAGTCGACTAGGACCGCATCGAGTAGGTGAGCGAGCTCGTAGGCTCCCGTGCTCTTCCCCACCCCGCCTTTCCGGGAGTGGTGCACGACGATCTTTGCCATTGCGATCCTCCATCGTTGAAACGTTGTGACTGCACAATGCTCGAAACTTATCCCGGCGCTTCAACGCCGGAGCGTTCTGCCGTTTCAGATTTGTAGCGGCACAACGGTGCAACGTTGTAAATCTGAAACCTTTGACCCGTGCAACGTTTGGCAGTTGCCATGTTGAAACGTTATCTCGTTACGTTGCCGCAACTTTGTAGGGCTGTAGCTACGTAGCACTGGAAGTATTTAACTACACAACGTTCCCACGTGACAACGTTACACGCCTACAACGTTCCCAGCGTCTAACGTTTCCATCGCCTAACGTTCCCAAGCTCTAATGTTTAGGTTTTTCGCAGTTGTAGCGTTACAACGCTCGTCAGCGCTGCCTCTCGATGGAGGTGGAGACGATCACGAAGCAGCATCGACGAGGTGAGGGCCCAGAGGGGGACTGGGTTTTTAACTATCGGGCGGAGTCGCCGTCTCGGGTGGCGGCCCAGGCCGCGCACCGGCCCACCGGTAGTGGCTGCCACCAGACGTCTCGGCTGCCACGGTGACGAACAGGCTGCCTTGCTCCCGTCCGGCAATATCGGTGTGGGTTAGACGGTCCCGAAGAACCTTGAGCCCGCTCCGCATGCGAGCCCTCTCACCTGGCCCTTCGGCGTGATAGGCCTTGCGTTCGCCGATGATGCGCGCCCGGAGTTGTTTCGCTCGTTCGAACGCACCGCTAGAGGTAGCCGCGGAGTCGACAGCTCCTTGATCTGACTGAGCGGGGGTGACTGTCCAGCGGGTTCCCTTCCCCGTGCCGATCCGGGTGACCAGCCCCAACGAACCGAGGGTGTTGAGCAGGCCCAGGACGCCCCATCCGGTACCGCCGGAGGGCAGGGGGGACTTAGCCGCCACCTCGGGGGTGGTGACCGCACTTTCTTGGGTGGACAGCGAAGACCACAGGGCGTGTGCATGGTGGCCTAGTTGCCCCCACAGGGGGTGGAGGCGTTGGTGGTCTGTGACGTCATGGTCACCATCTCCCCGGTAAAAAGTGTCTGGCACCCGTAGCGCGTACAGGGCAGCCTCGTTAGCTGGCCCATCCTGCCAATCACGGGTGCGAACGAGCAGGCCACGCTCCTGGAGGCGTTGGAGGTGTACGTACGCGCGGCTGTCACACACCGACATCCAGGTCGCGAGGCACCGTTTGGCGATCGGGCGATCGACGAGGCCGTGGCCGTCGGTGAACCGGTGAGTGATGACCGCGACCGCGGCCGCAACGAGGTCAGGTTCGTCCCAGGTGGCGACCTCGGCCAGCGCGTCGTCGACAAGTGCTTGGTCGGCGGGGTCCAGCGGCGGCCGATGGGTACTGGCCCGCGCAGTGATGCTCTGCCAGTGCGCGGCACACGCAGAGCGGGCGCGCCGGCGGTCACCGTCGCGGTCGCGGAACTTCGCAAAGGCTGGACAGTGGGCGTAGAACCAGCGCACCGCCGCGAACGAACGCAAACCGACGTCCCACAACACCCACGCCGCGGCCGTCGCCGCCGCTGAGCGATCGTCACCTCCGGTGTCGTTGAGGATGCGCCACTGCTGCGCCGAGATGGGCGTGCGCCGCCGCCAGGCTCGTGGTGCCTGCCACTGCAACTCCTCCGCACCATCGGTGTCAGGGGCGAGCTCGTGCATCTGCGCGGCCGCGGACAGCGCGATCGTGGGAACCGGGGTGGGGGAGTGGGGGGTGAGGTCGTCGGCGATGGCGGCGCGTACCCGGTCGCCGGCATGGGCGACGACGGCGCCGATACGCACCCGCTTGACCCGACCGTCGCGGCGGTGGACCTCTACCTCGAGTCCTGGGCGGTATACCTCGGCATCGAGCTGCACGCACCACCCGTCGTCGTGGCGGGCGAAGGCGGCCTGCACCGGCCCGGGCTCATCGCTACCTAAGGCGGTGCGCAGCCTCTCGGCGGTCCGGACAGCGGTGATGGGTGTGAGGTCGTCGTTGACCGGTGTGCAGTGGTGCCCGCCGGGTTTCAGCGAGGCGCTGCCCGGCAGACGGAGCAGATGTCCTGGGCTCAGCACGTCGATGCGGCGAGCCGACAAGTTGAGGTGGCGGCGCAGATCTGCGAGGAACTCGCGGATGCCGCGATCCGAGTCAGGGGAGGCGCACTTAAGGATCACGTGCAGCGAGTCCGGGCTACCGGAGCGAGCCAGGTAAGCGGTAGTCGCGGAGTAGTCGCCGAGCACGTCGCGGAGGCGTGGCCACACCTGCTCAGCGCAGCGGTCGAGGTCGATCACAAGCAAATCGCTGCGAATCGGGGCCACAACCGCCCAGATGGCTTTCCCGCCGCCGGCCCGCTCGGCCTCTGTGATCAGTTCGATCGGAGTGCCACTGCGCTCCCGGCGTGCCTTGTTCGCCGTCGCAGTGCCCGCCAATGCGAACGCCTCGCCACCGGGAGCGGGCAGCAACCGGTACACCTCGGACCACCGCGACTCAGTAACCGAGTCGTGATCCGACACGCGTCCATCAGAACTAGCGCGAACAAAAGGGTACGCGCTACCCTGAGACCAGTCCGACACAGACTGTCCCTTCGGGGTCATTGAGTGCGAGATTCCCGGCTCACACTCACAAACTTCACGAACGCCCTCGGTTCCCGCCGGGGGCGTTCGTCGTTTCAGTTATGCGCTATCACGCAGCGGTAGAACCTCCTTCAAAGGTGGTACGCCGGGAATGGGTTGGCCTAGATCGTTCGCCACGAGGGCGCCCAGGTAGTCGACAACATGCATCCCGCGCGCCTTGGCGGCCGACTGGATCGTGGTCTTCAATGCTTCCGTTGGAGACAGACTCAACGTCACCAAGGACTTGCCCGAGGGGTCTTTACGCGGTCGGCCGGCCATGACGGCCATTCTTCCGCGCAGAAATAGAAATCGCGTCATCGACACGCCGTAGGTGTGCGACCTATCGCTAACCCTACGACAAACCTCGCTTAAACCTCGCTGCTGAGGTGGACTACCTCGAAGACGCCGACTCGACTTGTCGACGGATGGCCTCCGCTAGCTCGGAGGGATGAGTCTCAGGCAGCCAGTGCCCTCCCTCGATCTCTTGGGAGAACGTGAGATCACGAACTACATGCGACGTGCGTTCGGCGACCGCGCGCGTATAGAACGCGTCGCTACTTCCCCACACGTAAGCAGTAGGGGGCGGGCCTGTCTTTCCTGCCCGAACCGGCCGCTTAGGTGGACGTATCTGCTCGATCATCATCTGCCGGTACCAGTTCAGCGTGGCGGTAGCAGCGCCTGGCTCTTGCATTCGGTTCTGGTAGTACTGCGCTCGGTCGGCGGGTAGGCCCGTTGAGCCAATGAATTGGGCAAGTCGATGGCGAAGGAAGAGCTCGGGAACCGCAGGAAGCGCGATCGCAGCGATGTACCAGCTCCGCAGCGCCTGAGTGGAGTGCGTGAATGACCAGGCAAGGGCGGCCGGGTGGGGAGTGGAGATCACAGTTGCTGAGGCGATCCGGTGAGGATGGGTTTTGCGCAGTGTCCACAGGAGCGCCCCACCCCAGTCATGACCAACGACGTGGGCCGTATCCAGGCCTTTCGCATCGAGGAGAGCAACGACATCGCTCACCAGCTGGTTGGAGCCGTACGCCGCCCGGCCCGACGGACGGGCGCCTGGAGAATAACCGCGCAGATTCGGGGCAAGCACACGGAAGCCGGTTTCGGCCAGGATCTCAGCGACAGCCGTCCATGAGGTCGAATCCTGTGGGAAGCCGTGCAGCAGCACTATCGGCTCGCCGTCCTCAGAGCCGTGTTCGGTAACCTGTAGCGTCAGTGAATCCGAGGTGAAGGTATGCACTGGTGTTTGGGTCCTCTCCGAACGGGGGCCTCTGGCGGGGCAAGCGCACCCCAGACTGTCAGACGTTGTGTGTAATGGTCGATAGCGGGTCTAGGGGTATGAAGCTATGACCGGAACTTTTTTGCGGCGACGTGGCGCGGCCGCGTCGTCCGGCCACATCGAGCAGGTGCTGGCCCAGATTCCATTGATCCCACCGTGGACGGTCGATGAGTTCTGCGCCTGGGTAGAGGAACGCTACGACCGCGAGATCAAGTTGTCGCCTTGGCAAACCGAGGCTCCCGAGGCCGGCGAACCGGGTTCATGCGGATTGCTCTGGGTCACTCGAGACGCGTTCATTATTAACTACGACGACACACGCAGCGAACGGCATCAGCGACAGCAGATCTTCCACGAGATCGGGCACATTCTGTGCGACCACCGCGGCGACTCATGGAACCCCGAGGCGATGAAGGGTTTGGCCGAAGGCCTCGACCTCGCGATGGTCGAGCGCGTGCTACACCGCAGCGTGTTTGACTCGGCCGAGGAGATCGCCGCTGAACTCGTTGGTACGCGCTTGGCAGTGCTCAGTCGCATGCAACGCGGTGACGGTCGGTTCGATCGGATCGCTAGTGCGTTCTTCGAGCCTGTAAAGCGATGACTCCGAGCCAGACCCTCATTGACCAGACCACGACCGCTGTCCCGCTTGAGATAGTCGGTACTGGAGTTGGTTTCGGGCTGTTACTTATCGCGTACAGAATGCTCGTCATCCGCGACCGCCGACCGACGACGACCGCAGCACACTGGTATGCGCTGTTCATTGGTGTCTACGCCGCCCTTCGGATCGGAGTTGTCCACGATTGGGTCATTGCCCATCTGCACATAACGCTGGGCGATGTCCGGCTCATCGGAGCGATGCTCCAGGTGTGTTCGGCTGCTGCGCTTCTTCTTCTTGGCCTGTGCTGGCGATCACGGACCGGCGACGTCCGAAAGTGGGTGCGTCCGGCTTTAATCGCGGGGGTCACCGTGGTCTGCATCGCTCTGCTGATCATCCACGAGCCGGTCCGTAAGACCGGCCTAGCCGTCGAAGAGCTGGATGGCTCCTGGCGCACCGGGGCCTATCTCACTCTGCACAGCTTCCTGTTCATTCCAGCTGAGCTCGTGGTTGTTGCAACCCTCTGGCAGATGGCGAAATCGACGACCAGCGCGCGCCGCCTGTTGGTGACGTTGCTGTCCCTGGCGATTGCGTTTAGCGCCTTCAATCTGCTCCTCGTGATGGGAGCAGGCTGGCTAATGAGTGCTGGCGTCGATGGTCCGCTCACCGAGCCCCGCTCCATGGTGCGCAACGACCTTGCGCTGTATCCGACGCTTTTGCCGTGGATACCAGTCGGTATCCCGGCGGTGGTGGTGGACATCCGTCGTAGGCTCGGATTGAACCGTGGTCCTGCGGATCGAATGGCTCAGCTGCGGCCCTTGTGGAGCGACCTGACCGCTGTCGCGCCCGCGTATCGTCTCGCCGAACTCGGACCTGACGACGGCTTGCCCAGTGAGGCTGAACGCGAATTCAGGATGCGTATTGAGCTGGAGGAAATCATCTTTGCGGTCTCTCGGTACTTACCGCCAGGTACCGCGTGGCCGGACACTCCCGACGGACGCGCCCATGTCTTAGGCGAGGCGTGCCAGAAGTTCGCGGAGCATCAGACGACCGCTGGCGGCGGCTCTTCCCCGGAATCGAGGATGCTGGTATCAGCGGCGCGGCCCAGTTGGGCTACCGATGATGCAGAGCTTGAGGCCGTTGCGAATGCCTGGGCCGCCCAGCGGCCTGCCACTCGCCTAATTGGCGTCGGGTGAGTTCTTTTTCGTCATAGCGTTTAGGGCGGCTTTGAGCTTAGAGATGAGCTGCGGATCCTGATCAACGTCCCGTGTGGCTATGTGCTGAACACCCAGATCGCGAGCTTCACTGAGAAGTTCGAGTCTCTCGTGCATGAGGAGGATTCGGTCGACCTCGTCGGAGGAGAGCGAGGCATGTTCTGGGGCAAGGTAAGCGATGTCGAAGAGGCCGAACACGGCAGCCAATGGAGCGACCAAGTCGGTGGGCACGGCCTTTGGCGTGTCCCCCGTGAACCGGTCCGGTCTGTTTTAGAGTCCTGATTGCCCTGTTGAGGGCAGAGAAGGGACGATGAGGATCATGGCAGGACGCAAGCGCCACTCGGCAGAGGACATTGTGCGCAAGTTGCGCCGGGCTGACGAGTTGGCGGCGCAGGGCAAGACCGGCGAGGAGATCGCCGCCGACCTCGAGGTGTCGGCAGCGACGTTGTACAACTGGCGCCGCCAGTACGGCGGCATGGACGGTGACGCGGCCAAGGAGCTCAAGGAGCTGCGTGAGCAGAACGGCCGGCTCAAGCGGCTGCTCGCCGATGCCGAGTTGGAGAAGGACGCGCTACGGGAGATCGCCAAGGGAAAATTCTGAGCCCAACCGCCAAACGCGCCGCCATCGACATGCTCAAAGACGTGATGAACATGTCAGAACGCAAGGCGTGCAAGGTTGTTGGGCTTGCTCGTTCAGCGTATCGTCAACTGCCGCAAGCGCACACCCCGGCTGACCCGGATGCTGGCCTGCGCCAGCAGCTACGAACCTACGCCCGTCAGAACCCACGCCACGGGTTCCGTCGGGCGTGGGCCTGGCTACGTTTCGACGAAGGCGACACCGTGAACAAGAAGAAGGTCCACCGGCTGTGGAAGGAAGAAGGATTGCAGGTGCGCCGGGCGCCGCGGCGTAAACGGGCCGGCCAGTCGTCGGTGCCGATTGTCACCGCGGACGCACCGAAAGTGGTGTGGGCATTGGACTTTCAGTTCGACTCCACTGTCGACGGACACAAGATCAAGATCGCGTCCATGGTCGATGAACACACCCGGATGTCGCTGCTCAACATTGTGGATCGCTCGATCGCCGCCGACCGGTTGATCGAGGAGTTGAAGAAGACCTTCGCGATCTGGGGTGGCCCACCGAAGGTGCTGCGCATGGACAACGGCCCTGAGTTCATCTCTGAGGCCCTCCAGACGTTCTGTGCAGGGTCGGTGGGGATCTCCTACATTCCGCCTGGCACGCCGTGGAACAACGGGTTCATCGAGTCGTTCAACAACCGGTTGCGCGACGAGTGTTTGAACCGCAACTGCTGGCCCACCCTGTTGGAGGCCCGCATGGTCATCGAAGACTTCAAAGACGACCACAACCACCGACACCGCCACTCAGCGCTGGGCTACAAGACCCCGGCCGAGTACGCTGCCCGATGCACCCACCAGCACCACCCCGTGGGCTGCGAGATCGACTGACCGACCGCAAGAAAGAACTGGCTCTAGGACCGACTGGACCGGTTATCGGGGACCTGCCACCTTCTCTGTACCTTCTCGTAGCCCGCGGATTAGGTCTTCGGGCACTGGAGCGTTTACCGCCGTGGATACCTTGTCCGCTATCTGACGGTCGGTGAGTGCCGGTTCATGCCGGCTATGCCCAAAAGTGACAAGTCTGCTGATGCGCTCGCTCAGAGGTGGGATCACATTTCCTGCCTTCACTGACTGCGCGCAAATCGGCGTTCGTACCGCTCACGCTCTTCGTCTGAGGGGGTCTGGTAGTAGCCGGCTAGCCACCGAAGGTACCGAAGGTCGTCAATATCCTCAGCGGTTCCCTGACTGGGGTTCGACCGAAGGTGATCATCCAGGGCGATCACGAGATCGGCGAGGTTGCCTTCTCTACGGAAGCTTTCGGCAAGGCGGATAATCCAAGCTCGGGTGAGCCGGTCGATTGTGTACCGCAGTTCGGAGATGCCCGCTTGGACGTCGTCAGCCAGATCAACAGGTAGCGCGTCGAGCGCCCGGCCGTTGCGGGTGAGTTCGGCCAGCGCGTCGGTACGCAGAACCACGCCGTGCTCGAAGGCCGTAACCGGCTGGGCTGGCCTGGCTCGTCGAGGGTCGGTTGGCTCTTCCCGTGCAGACGCGTTGGAACCAACATTTCCTGTGATTGGAGTCGGCTCACCGCCCTCGAAGGCCCTGCCCGCGCTGCCGGGCATCCACTGGAGCGCTTGATCAAGCTTTCCGAAGGTAACGAAGTCCGGCTGCGCTATCTCACCGTGCTCGAGCCTCCGCACCGTCAAGCTGCTTGGTCCGCCAGCCTCGCGGACGGCGGATTGAGACATGCCGAGCTCTCGGCGCCGAGCCTCGACGAGCCGTCCGAAGCGCTGGTTGTTGGCCACACCCCGCACCCTATTCGGTTTTGTGCGGTGTCTTCGCAACGAGGTCGCGCTTGACAATGAACCCCGTCTCATAGCCGGAAACTCTTACGCTTTGGTCAAGGTTAGCGTAGCGGATCTGCACATCTAGAGGTAACGTACGGCGATGTTATGCGTAAGTTACTCGTACCTGTCGATCGAGCGCACCTTTCCTCGCCTCGGCGCCTCCCGCTGCTCGTCGAACGAGGCGAACGTGGCGAACGTGGCGAACGTGGCGAGCGGCAACCGCATCCGAGCTTTATGACGCGCGCTGGCCTAAGCGGGCGTACCGGGAGGCCGGCGTCGCGAGCGCTCGTAAGCCGCGCGGTACATCTCGATCGGAACATCCAAAGCGGCCGCCAAACGCTGTGCGTACTCCTCAGTGAGGGCCACTTCACCGCGCTCAATTGCTCCAACCGTGGCGGTGGGGACCTCGGCTTCACGACCAAGTTGCGGCTGAGTCAGGCCCCGCAGGATGCGCAGATCGCCTGGAAACCGCTCATGTTCGGGGATATGGACGAGGTCGCCGATCGATACGCCCAGGGTGTCAGCGGCCCGGGCCAGCAGGTCAACTTGAGGCGTCGCGTGCCCGGTCTCCCAGTGGTGAAGTGTGCTTCTTCCAATGTTCGCGAGCCGCGCGAGGTCCGAGAGAGAAAAGTTGCGGTCCACTCGAAGCTGGTTCAACCGACCAGGGGAGAAGCCCCGCATAACACGACGGCTCACAGAGAGATTCCTCGCGCGCTCATACCTAGACACTGTGCAGGACCCCTTGGGCAATCATCACAAGGTGTGAGTATAGACCGTGTTATAGTACAGACACCTAGGGACCACTACACGCCTCGACTATTCCCAAAGGTTGTGGACCGAACGGAGTAGTTACCTAGGACGAAGGATCGACCCCAGCCCGGACGCTGCGAAGTTTGGCGACTCGAACGGCGTCCGGACCGGGTGAATACCAGCTCGATGCGGTAAGAGCCGGCATCGAGGCGGGCGTTGCCCAGTGTACCTGCGGGTATGCGCTGACAACGCGCGTCTGGGTGACTGCTCCTACGGCTTCGAGGAAACCCTTGGAGTGAAGGAATTCGCGTGAGGAACCTTCTAGAGCCCGGTCCTCGTGGGTCAGATTGGTCTGGGCGTCTCGCTGTCGGCTTGCGTTCGACAGTGAATGTCCTGGGCTCCGGAGAGGGACGGTCAGATTGCCGTCGAACAGTCCCTCTCCGGAGCGGTGGTTGGCGACTACGCACGAGCGCGATTGATTTGCCGTCGAACGGCTCGCGTGTGGTCGCCGGAGGGGTCAGCTCCCCATCTGTCGATGGGGAGGTGGCCCGGTGACCAGTGTAGAGATGCATCGTCCTGTCCAGAGGGGTGGACAGGACTCGCGACGCTCGCCCTGGGTGGCGGCCTTGGCGGTGATGGCTACGGCCGTTATTGCCATGGCCAGTGTCGGGGTCGGGAACGTGTCGGCGGCGCCGGCGCAGCCGGGGGTTGCCCGGGTCTGATGGTGTACGCGGTGCAGGGCACTGGCCAGTCCTCGCCAGACGCCGATCCATCGAAGGACGCGGGCTTTCTGTCCCAGGTCCTGCATCCGGCGATCACGGCCGCACGCGGGGATATGGATCGCGCATATGTGCCCTACGACGCCGGCTTCGGTGGTGCTGTAGCTGGGGGGAAGGTTCCGTACGAGCAGTCCGTTCAGGGCGCGGTCGCCAAGACCTTGTCCTGGATCAAGGACAAAGCGGCTGCGTGCCCGGACACTAAGTTCGGGCTGGTTGGTTACTCTCAGGGCGCTCACGTCACCCGGATCGTGTTGAACGACATCGTCGGTGGCAAAGCAGCGATCGGCGCCGACAAGCTGGCTCTGTTGGCCAATCTCGGCGATCCCGGCCGACCTGAGGGTGCACCGTTGTTCCCCGGTAAGCCGGGACAAACCTCTCCTGATCCGGTGCCGGGGACCAGCGGCGCGAATGTATCCAAGGTCGTGGCGGTGTCGACGACCAACGCGCCGGGCGGCGGTATCGCCCCGGTCGGCGACGTCGAGGACACGTCATACCAGGCCATCGCGGGGCGCTATCTGTCCGCGTGCACGCCTGGCGATCTCGCCTGCGATGCCCCGGCCAATGCTCCGCTGGCGCGGTTGGTCACCAACATCGCCGGCCAGTCGGAACTCAACCCGGACGATCCGATCGGGTCGTTGTCGACGATCGCCGAAGCACTGGCACTGACCGCAGTGAAGACCGCGGTGCCGGTGGTCAATGAAGATGTCCAGGCGTCGGAGAACAACCTCGAATCCCTGAGTTACCAACCGCGCCAGACCTTGTCGGAGCGGTTGGCGGTGGCCTCAGACCCTCGTACGCCATTGCCGAGTGTGCAGGACGCGCTGTCGGCGGTCATCAAGGTGGGCACGATCGGGTTCAACGCTGTGAAGACCGTTGTGCAGACGGTCGCCACCCCCGGCACCATCGCTGCGATCGCTACGGCGGGTGCTGCGAATCCGCTGGCCATCGTCGGCATTCTGGGCGCGAAGCTGGGCCAGGCAGCGGTCACGTTGGTCCCACCGGCAACCCAGGAACGTCTTGTCTCTGAGGCGTTTACCGCGTTCAAGTCCGAGTTCCAAGCGAACTCCGATCTGTTCAAGGTGTCCTCGCTGTTGAAGTACTGGGATGCGGCCAAGCAGCACGCCTCGTACTCGGAGGTCTCGGCGACACCGACAGGCCAGCCCCCGACGAAGTTGATCGGGGACTGGATTGTGGCGGCCGCACGCGACATCGCCGGCAAGGACGGCGGGTCGTCGAACTCGCCCGATAGCGGCAGCGGCGGCGGCGGCGACTTCTCGTGGCTGTTCGGCGACGGGTCCGCTGGTTCGTCGACGCTTCCGTCATTGACCACGACGTCGTTGCCGCCGAGCGCCGCGACGTCGGAACCGCAGTATCCGTGGGAGCTCGACACCTCGTCACCCTCGGCTCCGTCCGAGACAGCCCCTTCGGCGTCCTCACCGGTCCCACAAACCACACCGCCCGGCGGCACCTCCGGCCTGCCACCGTTCCTCAGCGGGGCGTCGCAATGAGCCTGATCGTCCTCTCGGCCAACCCTTCCCGCGTGTGCGGGCACGGGTTGTGCCGCGCTTGTGGTGGTGGTCGAACCACCACCGCCAGCTAGACCCTTTCCCTCTTCCACTCACGCACTCAGCGAATCACTCCGGAAGGAGCGAGTACATGTTCAGTGACAGTGCACTCCGGCCCCCGCTCGGGGGCATGCTTCTCACCACCCCGACTATTCGGATCGTCCTATCAGCCCGCATGCAGGTGAGCCGGCGTGGTTGAGTCCCGTCGATCTGGTCACCGCAGTCACCGACCCGGCCATCTCGGTGATTTTGACCGATGAGAACGGCTGCGCGTCGACTCGATGGGGGATGGGCAACGGCCACAACATCACGCGTCTCAAAGAAGCGTACGACGAACGGGCTCGGTGCGTGCTGCCCGGTGATCGCGGCTACCGCCTCGACGCGAACAGCGTTGTGCTGGTGGCTGGTTCGAACGGATCGTTGCCGGAAGAACTTCTGGTCGGCGCCACCTACCGCGACGTGTTCGACAACACCCTGCACACCATCGACCCGTTCTCGCTGACCGCGGTCCGCCGCGGCGTGTTCGGCGATGAACACCCTCTGCACTGGCACCTCGCCGCCTGCGATCGCTGGACCCGCGCATACCGCCCCGGGGGCGAGGTGAGGTTCGGATGAGTACCGGTTGGCAGAACGATCCGAGTGTGCAGTCCTGGCTGCACACCGCCGAACCTCACCCGGACCAGCCCACCGAGTGGACCGACGAGCCGACGCCTGCTGAGCAGGACATCACCGCACCCATCGATGACGTCGACACCCTCGACGACAACCGCTACAGCTACGCCGCCCACGCGGAGCCCCAGGTCGCCGACTTTGAGGACGTCGCGGACGACCCTTACGTCGGGACTGTTTATCCCACACCGACTGTCGCTCGAAGCACTCCACCTCCGACGACACCGGCACGGGGGCAACGCAGGTGGTTGCTGATCGTGGGCGCCTCAGTGGGCGTGATCGTCGCAGCGGTGCTGGTGATCGTGTTCTCGATCAAAGCCGTCGTTGGCGGCGGGGGAGGCGACGGCATCACCGATCCGGTCGCCGCGATGAACACCCCGGACCCGTTCTCCGATGCAGTGGAATGCCCCTCGACCACCGAAGGGCCCACCACCACCGGCCGCGACCCGGGTGACCTGACCTCGGGGCCGAACGTGATCAAAGCGTTCAACTACGCCTACTTCCACTGGCGTTCCGGCCCGGCCGCGCGGGCACTGGCCTCATCCACCGTTGAGGGCATCGGCAGCGCCGTCGATTTGCAGTCGAGCATCGACACGCTCAATCCCCAAGCGCGGTACTGCCTGTCGATCACCGAGACCGGCGCCAACACCTACCGCACAGAGGTCACGTTGATCCTGCCCGACGGCACCCGCGACCCCGACCCCGATGTCCAGAACATCACCACCACCCAGATCGGCGAACGCACCTACATCGCGTCTGTCACACGAAACAAGAAATAGAAAGGTCACCCCCTCCCATGTACCTCACCTCACCAGCGGTCACGTCTCCGCGGTTCGACACCCCGCCGCGGCGGTCGCGGGCACAACGCCGGCACCGCACCGCCCCACCGGCCATCCCGTTCGTCGGGACAGTGCTCGCCGCACTGATGGTTTCCGGTTCCTTCGGCGCCACACTCCTGGTTGACAGCCCGGCCGCGGCTTACGAACAGGGCGGTGTCGACCAGGGCGAGACCGACGATGGCTTCGAGCAGGGCGGCGTCGGCGGCGGTGGCGACGACGCAACCCCACCGGTCGCACCTCCGCAGCAGACTGCGCCGAGCTACAACTACAACCCCGGCCCGGGCGCAATTCCGGCACCGCCCCGGGAAGCGCCGTATCGGCCCTACTCCGATCCGCAGGCGTACAACCAGCCCAACTACGACACCGTGTACAACCCGGCACCGCCGCGGGCCTACACCTTGCCTCGCCCGGTCGCGCCCGTCCGCCCGATCGCCCCGCCCCCGAAGACGTTGCGCGTGGGCAACTTCCTCGTCGAGGAAGACCAGCTCAAACGGGATGCTCCCTGGCTGACCGACCGTCAGCGGGTCTCGATCAACGAGTGGTCGGCCTATGGCGAAGCGAAGATCGCCCAGGGCCTCATCTCGGTTGGCGTGCCCGAAGACGAAGCGTCCCGTCAGGCCGCGGCCACCATCATCGGTGTGGCTCTCGGTGGCACCGCGGGTGCGGTCGCACTGGGCGTTCCTGCGGCGGTGACCGGCGGTGTCGGTGGTGCGCTGATCGGCACCGGGGTGGGCGCGGCCATCGGCTCGGCGATGGTGGTGCCCTTCCCCGGCGCGAACACCGGCCCGGGTGCGGCGATCGGTGCGGCCGCGGGTGCGGCGATCGGTGCTGCGGCCCTGGGTATCCCCGCGGCGATCGTCGGTGGTGTGGCCGGCGGAACGGCCGGTGGACTCCTCGCGCACGCCCTGGGCGCCGGAGATCCGGGTGCGAACCCGCGTCAGCCCGGACTGCCCGGCCAGCCCGACCCGAACCGACGCGCCCCGCAGCCACCGCGCCCGCAACCGGCTCCGCTGCCCAACCCCGGCGCTAACCAGTTCGAGCTGCACCTGCCTGCCGACCAGGCGACCAAGGCTGGTCTGCCGGCGGTGCATTACCAGGTCAACGTCGGTGGAGATGTCAACGCCGAGACCACCATTGGTGGACAGACCTACGCCGCGAACTGGACCGCTGAGCAGGCCGAAGCCCCCTACAAGGCTCTGGGCGGTGCCGCCGATCAGGTGCGCACGACCGTCACCGACGCCGCTGTCGACCTCTCCCGGCACGCCGAGAAGGCCGTCCCGGGTCTGAAGGTCACCTTCCCGCAGCTCACGCCGAAGGGGGCATAACAACGATGGCCGCGAGTGTGGAGACGGTGTCGGCGGCGCAGAACGCCGGAGCGATTCGGGGTGCGTCGATTTTGCCGCCGAGCGCATCGGAGATGTTGGGGCGGCGCACGACCCGGTTACCGGCGCATCTGGTGGCGGCCGTGGGCTGCCACGGCGGTGCTGGTGTATCCACGCTCGCGGCCCAGCTCGAGCATGTCGGCGATTCCGGCCAGTTGTGGCCCGGGCGGGCCGACGAGCCACCGTTCGCGGTACTCGTTGCGCGGGAATCGGCGCGCGGCCTGGCCGCGGCGTCGCTGGCCGCGCGCCAGTACGCGACGAACAATGCGCCAGCCCATGTGCAGTTGCTGGGTTTGGTGCTGGTAGCCGGGCGGAAGGGAAAGCCGACCGCCCGGCTCCGCCGCGATCGTGAATTGCTGGTCGGGTCGGGCCTTTTCGCGAACGTGTGGCACATCTCCTGGCACGACTTCCTCGTCGACACCCCGCTCAACGAGCTGCCCTCGACCGGCCCCGATCCCGCGCCGGCGGCGCGGCGGGCCGATCCGCGCACCGTCGTCGCCCCGGACGTTGCCGCCGTCGGCCAGGGCCTGCGAGACGCCGCGGTCGCGGTGATGTCGAACGACAACCGCACAACCCCGTAACGGCACAACTGCACAACCCTCCACACCTCACGAGAAGGAACAGATCATGCTCCAGTCCACGCTGGCCTCGGCCACAGCCACCACCACCTACGTGGCGTTCAACCCCATCCCGATTCCCGGTCTGTCTGATCGGCTCAACACCTTCGGCGGGTGGGCCACCTTCCTGGCCTACTTCGCTTGCGCGGTGGCGATCGTCGTCGGCGGCGGCTTCATCGCATGGGACAAGATCACCGATCGCGGCGACAGCAAGGGCGTGAAGATCGCGATCGGCGCGATCGTCGGGACGATGGTGATCGCGACGGGCGCCACGATCCTGCAGGCCGCGGGCGGGCAGTGAGCTGTGCGGACCGAAAGCTACAGCGATGAACACCACCATGACAGTGGCCTACGCGAAACTACCCCCCGAGGTGATGAGCAACATCACCCTGATCGGCGGCTGGTTCGTGTTCGTAGCCAACATGCTCGCACTGCTGCACCTGGTTTTTCTGGGTGCCTCGATCGCCTTCGACAAGGTGCGCGAGCATCCGTTCTCCCAGATCCCCGCGGGGGAGTGGTTCACCAAGATCATCTTCGGGGTGTGGGTGGTCGCGATCGCCGGCAACATCGCGGCCGCGGTGCTGGTTTTCGGCTGATCACCACACCGATCACCCTCCTCGGCCTGGTGTGCACGGTGATCGGCCTGCTGGCCGGGTGCGGATCAGAGCCCGACACTGCCACGCCGTCGACGCCGCAACAGATTCCGCTGACCGCGCCGCCCACCGATTTGCGGTGGGTGCAGTTCAACGGGATGCGCCTTCCCCAAGCCGCCGAGGGCCCCCACGAGATGTCCGATGTCATCGCCCCGGGAGGGTTTGACCGCACCCCTCCGGGCGCTGGGTTGGCGGCGGTCAATGCCATCGTGCGTCTCTCGGTCGCGCTCGATGACCAGTGGCCCCAGGTTGTTCGTGAACTCCTCGCGCCGGGACAAGCGCGAGATGACTTCATCACCAACCGCATTCAGCTGTCGACCACGTCCGGCGTGCCAGCCGGTCAGGCGCCGCAGGTGCAGGGCTGGAAACTGACCGCGTTCACCCCCGACAAGGCATCCGTCGACATCTACACCCGGCTGCCGGACCGCTCGATGACGGTCAATCACACCACGGTCGTGTGGGCACCGGCATTCGGTGATTGGCGGCTGCTGCTGCCCGACGCCGCGGCGGGTGCCTCACCGGTGGATGCGATCTCGGCGACGCCGACCGACATGGTCGCACTGACAGGAGCGTAACCCCATGAGCACCCCCGATCCTCGCGACGACGACCTCGGCCGACTGGCAGCGGTGCACTCACTGCGCCAGTCCGGTGGCTACAAGGGCACCACGCTGGTGCTGTCGCTGCTGGTGTTGACCATGGTCATCGGCGCGGCCGTGCTGGTCGCCATCCGCGGCGATGATGGCGATTCGTCAGCACCGCCGCCACAGGTCACCGCCACGGACACACCGACGTCGCTGCCGCCGCAAACCCCGGTCACCCGGCTGCCCGACGACGCGTTCGGGGTGCCCACCACCGACACCCGCGGCCGCCGGGTGGAAACCCCGACCAACCCGCTCGGCCAGGTTCTCCCGCAGACCACCGATCCCTCCGACACCGATGATCCTGAGGCTGTGCTCCCGCCGCCGCGGGGGTTGATGTGGCAGCGCGTATATGGCGCGACCATCCCGTTCTCCACCTCGGATGGTCCGACCGCGATCAGCGCCGACGGTGTACCCACCGGATTTGCCCACACCCCGCAGGGCGCGGCGCTGGCGGCCTGGCAGATCGGCCAGCGCGCTACCTGGGCACCCGATGACCAGAACGTCGCTCTACTCGATCGCGCGGCCGTGGTCTCCGAGGCCGCCCGTCCCGAGGCCGACAACCTGCGCACCAACGGCGCGCAGGTCTATGCCGGAAACCCTGAGTTGCCCGCGCAGATCCGGGATGTGCCGGTCGCGGTCCGCGTCACCACATACTCCACCGACTTCGCCCACGTCGAGTTCGCCCAACCTCTTACCCGCGACGACGGGTTCACCGCCATCTCGGTCGGCGTCGACATGGTCTGGCGCGACGGTCAGTGGAAGTGGGTGGTCCCCGAACCCGGCAACGAACCGAGCCGACTGCTCATCTCGACCACCGGCGATGGGTGGACTCCATGGTGAACCACCGCAACGACTCTCACCTCCGGGAAGCGCGTTCCGGCCGACTGGGGCGTGTGCGCGCTGCCCTGACCGGCCGACGCACCCACGCCGCGGTCGTGGTGGCGCTGATCGCCGCGACGGTGTCCTCGTGGGCCGGTGCGGGCACGGCCGCAGCGAACCCGCTGTGCGACGCCCTGGGACCGTTGACGCGGACCGTCTGCGGCGCCGCGGGCAACGCCGCGAGCAATGTGGCTGGCAGCGTGGTCGGCGGAACATTCGAGAAGATCGTCAACTCGCTACTCGAGGGCTACCAGACCGTTCTGACGTGGGCGATGGCGTGGTGGATCAAACTGCCGAACCCCCAGTTGGACAACAAGTCTTCCCTCATGCAGGAAGTGCGCGATCACACCCTGCAAATCCAAATCGTTGGTTTGACGTTCTCGCTGATGTTCTTCGGGCTACGGATGATGATCGACCGCAAACGATCTTTGGCCGATGACGCCGAAGAGGGCTTCAAACTGATCTTCCGCTCGGCGATGGCCACCGCCGCGATCCCGCTGGTACTGACCGTGGGCGGCCGCATCGCTGATGGCATCTCCACCTGGCTGGTCAGCGAATCGGTGATGGCCGGCGGCGGCAACGGCGACGTCATCAAGAACTTCCTCAAACTGAATCTGCTGACCAATTCCGGGTTGGGCACCACCGCCATCGGCATCTTCGCCCTTGTCGGGTTTCTAGGCGCCTTTTTGCAGTTGGCGTTGCTGGTGGTGCGCGAGGCGATGCTGCTGCTGGTCGTCGCCGCGCTACCTATAGCCGCTGCCTTCTCCGGCACCGGCCCCGGGTCGCAGAGCTACCAGCGGCTCGTCACGTGGTCGGTGTCGTTCCTGCTGTTCAAACCCGTCGGCGCGCTGACCTACTTCGTGGCGTTTCGCGCCGGAGCGTCCAAAGACAACGCCCAGCAGGTGGTCCTGGGCATGGTGCTGATGATGCTGTGCGCGTTCGTGTTACCCGCGCTCATGCGCCTGATCGCCCCCGCCGTGGCGAGCATGGGCGGCGGCGGATCAGGTGCCGCCGCGGCCGGCGCGGCGATCGGTGCCGGTGTCGCGGCAGGCAAGGTCGCGGCCGCGGCCGCCTCGGGTGGGGCGACCGCCGGGGCCAGCGGCGGCGCGAGTGCGGGCGGGATGTCCTCGATCGCCGGTCGCGGCGGCGGCGGGCCCTCGGGCGGTATCTCCACGGCCTCATCGCCGTCACCGCCACCACCGTCGGGTGGCGGCGGGCCCGGCGCTCAACCCGCTCTCTCCGGTGGCCAGGGCGGCCAGGCCAGCTCCGGTGGCGGGGGAGGAGGCGGCGGTCCCACCTCCGGTTTGGGTGACGCAATGGGGTCGGCCGGCGGACTCGCCGGGGCAGCCATGCAGACCGTCAGCGACAGCGTCGAATCCGAAGTCGAAGCCACCACCAGTGCTGACCCGTCGCTGAGTAGCCCACCGCCGATGCGTTCGGGCTGGAACGAACACGCCATGGCGCACTAGCCGCACCACTGACCCATCGTCTCTGACTGTCGAAAGAGGTTGTCATGACCGATAAAGCCGGCACCCGCCGACTGCTGTACCGCCCTGCGGCGGCGTTCCGGTCCTCCGGCGCATTCGGGTTCACCATGTTCTCGACGATGGTGCTGCTCGGTTTCTTGTTCATCGCCGTCGTCGGGCTGATGCTGCCGTTGCCTGGGGTGATCAAGTTCTTCGGGCTGCCGTTCACCCTGGCTGTGCTGTTCGTGCCACTGGTCGTGTCGCTGCGCGGCCGCTCAGCCTGGGAGCTGGGCATGGGTGCCCGCTCGGTGTCGAAGTCGCGCCGTGCCGGTGAGACCCTGGTGCGGTCCGGGCCGTTCACCATGATCCCCGACGGCACCCCACCACCGGGGCCGTTGGCCACCGCTGAGACGTTCAACTTCTCACCCGGCGATGGATCGGCGCCGTTCGGCCTGATCAAGTTGTCGTCGAAGAACTTCTACACCCTGGTCCTGCGGACCTGGCCCCAGGGCGGGGAGTGGAATGACCAGCCTGTGCGCGACCGCTGGGTCGCCCGCCTCGGCGACATGCTCACCTTTCTCGGGCAATCACCAGACTTCGTGGCCGCCACGGTCACCATGGAAACCCTGCCCGAGTCGGGGATGCGGGCCTCCAGCATCGTGCGGTCGCGACTCAAAGACACCGCGCCAGCGTTGGCCCGCAAGATCATCATCGAGGCCACCGAAGCGGTACCGACCGCCGAAGTACGTCTGGAAGCCAGGATCGGGTTGACCTGGCGCGCGGACACCATGCACCGCAAACGCGACGCCACCGACATGGGCAACGAGCTCGCACGACGACTCGGCCGGATTCGGGACTACTGCCACGCCGCCGGTCTGCGGGTACGGCCGATGCTCGAACGCGAAATCTGCGCCATCGCCCGCCGCAGTTTCTCCCCAGCCGACGAACTCGACCTCGAAATCGGCCTGATGAGCGGTGAACCGATGCGCCTGCGGTGGGAAGACTGCGGACCCACCTCAGCCTCTGACCAGCATGGCCGTTTCCTTCACGATGCGGCGCAGTCGATGTCGTGGACGATGCGCAACGAACCCGAGGCACCGTTCGACTCCAACGTGCTCGTCGACCTGTTGTCCCCGCACAGCGACGTACCCCGCAAACGCGTCACCTTCGTCTACCAGCCCTACACCCCGGCCCAAGCCACCACCATCGTCAACAAGGACCACAACGATGCCCGCCAGGCCGTACGCACCAACGTCGGCAAACTGCCCGAACGCGCACTCGTGCGCCTCGACAGCGCCGAAGGCGCCCGCCAGGAACAGGCCCGCGGCGCCGGCGTGACCCGGGTGTCGATGATCGTGACCGCCACCTGCCCCATCGGTGCCGACACCCAGAAGATCGACACCCTCGTCACCGATCTGGGCCTCTCAGCGGCCACCCCACTCGAACCGGCCCGCGACGAACAACTCGTCACCTTCTGCGCCGGAATGGGTTTCGGTGTCGTGCTCTCCGAAGAGAGCACCGTCTCCGACAAGCTCGCCGCCTAAACCCGGGCCAGAAAGGACCACTCTGCGATGCCGACGCTTCCCGCCCTGACCTCGCTGCTGCAACGCTCCCGCGCCCGCCTGTCCTCCTCGGCGGCATCCCTGCCCCAGATCAGCACCGTCCTGTCGATCACCGAACACCGCTCGGCCGGCGGCCACGACTACGGCCTGATCCGCGCCCACGCCACCGGCCACTACACGGTGATCCTCACCGCGACCGGCGCGACACTGCGCGACTGGCAACAACTGTGCGACTACACCCGCATCGACTTCGGCGCCGACGCCTGGGATGTCGTCGCGGTCACCGCCGTCGCCGACACCTTCCCCCGCACCGACATCGCCCACCGACAGTGGATGGCCCCCGAGGGCCATCACCACCTCGACGTCGCCGACCTCGCCACCGACACCTATCTCGCGGTCACCTTCGTCGCGGCCACCTCGGCAATGAAGACCACTCCCGACGAGATGGCCGTGGAGGTGGGCCGGCGCCTGCACACTCTGATCGGGTCCCTGCACGCCGCCGGGCTGGACACCACGCCGCTGACCGCAGCGCAGGTCGCCGCCGTCGGGGTACGGGCCTACCGCGGCGGCCTGGCCGATGACGCCTCGCCCACGTTCGCCGACATCGCACCGGACTCGACACCACACCGGGTGCGGGATGTGTTCTGCCACAACGATCTGCTGTCGGCGACGTGGGTGATCGCCCCGCACGTGCTGGAACCGCCCCACGCGATGGGGTCGGTCCTGGCCCAGCTTCTCGAGCGTGACCCGACCACCCCGCGCACCCGGCTGGCGATCACCTGGCGGGCGACCTGCATCGCCGACACCATTCACCCCGACGACCCGATTCGGCTCACCTTCGAGCCCGTGCTGCAGCGCTTCGGCGCCACGCTGACGATCACCGAGCCGCGTCCCCGCACGCCGTCGGTGGACGCCCTACGAGCCCGGTTGCCGCTGTTCGCCCGCCTCGGCGTGCGCAACGGCTACGACCGCCATGCCGAACTGTTCGCCGCCGGAACCGGGCTGGGGGTGCTGCTGCCCGAACACGGCGACATCACCGACGAAGCCCTGCGCCACCGCCACCGCTAACCGATTGCGAGACGCCACCATGACTGTCACTGACCTCCACAAAACCGCCACCGCCACCGGCGGCGACACGACGCCGTCGACGTTGCGCCTCAATGCTGGTGCGGCCTCGGCCACCCGGCCGAGCACCAAAGAACGCTCGACGAAGCCGACCACGTTCTACGACGACGACACCCGCGAGGACCTGCTCGACACCGCCCGCAGCGGTGGGATCAGCGGCTACCTCGCCCGCCAGAAGCTCGACAACGACACCCGCCGCCGGGAACGCCACGAAGCCGCCGTCGCCCGGCCCATCCAGTTCGACGTGCCCACCCTGATCCGCACCAACCGGGGCTTCGACGGGCGTGGCGGCGGCCGCGTCGCCCACGTGCGCCGCCCCAACGAGCTGCGCGGCACCACCGCGCACGTGCCGGGGTTCTACCCGTTTCCCATCGGCGCCTCGGCACCTCTGGACGGCGCCCCCGTCGGCTCGCACCTCGACACCGGACAACCCGTCGGGTTCGACCAGATCGGCTGGTTCGAGGCCGGCCAGATCACCGCACCCTCAGCGATGGTGTTCGGGCTCAACGGCTTCGGCAAAAGCACCCTCAACCGGCGCATCGTGTGCCACGACCTGGCCACCGGGGTCCGGCCGCTCATCATGGGCGATCACCGCCCCGACTTCGTCACCATGATGCGCCAGATGGTCCTCCACGACAGCGACGGCCGGGTGCAGTACCGCGAGGACGGCATCACGCCGGTCACCCCGCAGGTCACCAGCGTCGGGTTCGACTCGCCGATGAACCCCCTCGCCGTGGGCACCTTCGGCAATCTCATCGCCCGGTTGCCCACCGCCGCACGCCAACTCGCCGAACGTGAAATGCGGGCCCGCCAGGTCACCGCCGCGACCGGGCTCCTCGAGATCAGCTCCGGACGGCCGATCGCCCCGCACGAGGAGACGCTGCTGACCACCGCGTTGCGGGTGCTCTACGGCACGGCCAACGAGTTCACCCTGACCAATGCGCCCCTGCCCGGCGATGTGCTCAACCTGCTGCGCCAGGTCCCGCAAACTCTCATCGACGCCACCGCCCGCGACGCCGACACCAATCCGGAGTTGCGTCGCGCCCACCAGGACCTCCTCGATGCCTCCGGCGCCCTGGGGCGTCGACCCCATGACGCGATCGCCGTCGACCGCTACCTGTTGCTGACCGAGAACCTGCGCCAGTCGCTCGATCAGCTGGTGTCGGGGCAGTTCGGTGAGATCTTCAACGCTCCCACCAAAGAACCCATCGACATCGACGCCCTCGGGGTGTGCGTGGACATGTCCCGGCTACCGGCCAACGCCCGCAAGCTGCGCGCCGCGGTACTCCTGGCGTGCTGGTCCGACGGATTCTCCGCCGTCGAAGCCTCCCATCTGCTCTCCGATCACGGCCTGCAAGAGCCCCGCAACTACGACCTGGTGTGCGACGAGTTCTCGCTGGTGCTCGGTGTCGGCAACGGCATCGTGTGGCGGGTCGACGAAGTCACCCGCGTCCAGCGCGAACAGGGCACCGGCAGCCTGTTCACCACCCACACCGTCAAAGACCTCCAAGCGTTCGACTCGATGGAAGATCGCCAGCGCGCCATGGGCTTCCTCGACCGCGCCCGGGTCAAGGTGTGCTTCCCGCTCCCCGAGGACGAAGCCTCGCTGATGGAAGGCAAGGTCAACCTCAACGACAAAGAAGCCGCCACCCTCGCCGAGTGGGCCACCACCCCCCGCGGCATCGACGACCCGGTCGTCTCCGAGATCAACGAAACCGACTGGGCCGACGGGGTCCGCGCCACCGGCACCGAAACCAACACCGTACCGCCGGGTATGGGCAAATTCCTGATCAAAGAGGGTGAGCAGCCCGGTATCCCGGTGCAGATGCGGTTGACCGCCACCGAGCGCGCCACCGAGATGCACAACACCAACAAGCGCTTCCACCGCGGCCGCGGCGCCAAGTCCGGAGCCGCGGCATGAGCACCGACAGCGACCCGGGCACAGCCACCCCGCTCGACCCGCTACCCAGCGCCTGGGAACAGGTGCAGGACTGGGTTGTCGAACCCAACCCGCGCCGCACCGCCCACCCCGAGGAAGTCCGGCGGTTGGCGGTGCGCGCGGTGGCCGAGCTGCTCGCTCGCACCTCGCTGTCGCTGACCGCCGCAGCCGCCGACGTCGCCGCCAGCATCGGCGCCGGCACCAACAGCGTCATGCGGTGGTGCCGGGCGGCCGGGGTCGGCCGCGACGTCACCGCCCGAGACCGCGAATGGGCCACCCGCCTCGAGGTCGTGCGCTCGATGAACAAGGCGCTGACCGAACACGTCCGCGACCTCGACCGCGACACCGCCGCCGACCGGGACCTGCCTCGTGGGTGAGGGCAACGCCTCCAAACTGCTGGTGCCGCTGCTGGCACTGGTCATGGGGTTCTTCGCCTCGTGCACCCTCATCATCTCCGTGGCCGGCGACGACGACTCCTGCCTGCCGCTGACCGGCGGTGTCGACCAACCCGCCGATGCGTCCCTCTCACCCGGCGCCAAGGTCAAGCCGATGAAAGTCACCGACTTTCAGATCACGTCGGGCTACGGCCCGCGCGACGGCGCGATGCACGAAGGTATCGACCTCGCCGGGGCACTGGGTGCGCCGATCTACGCTGCCGCCGACGGCACCGTCACCGCCGCCGGGACCGCCTCGGGGTTCGGGCACTGGATCGTGCTCACTCACAACATCAACGGCCACGTGTGGTCCACGGTGTACGGGCACATGTTCGCCGACGGCGTGCTGGTCAAAGCCGGTCAGAAAGTCACCGCCGGACAACACATCGCCAAGCTCGGCAACGACGGCCAATCCACCGGCCCCCACCTGCATTTTGAGGTGTGGGATGGCGGGCACCGCGACTTCACCGGCGGCCACTCGGTCGATCCGGCCGGATGGGTGTCCACCAGCCCCGAACCCGGTGCCGCCCCGGCCGGGCGAGCTCCGGCTCAACCGGGCGGACCGCGGGTGCTCACCGCACCCCGGGTGATCCCCGCCGCCGACGTGGTCACCGCCGCCGACTGGGATGCTGTGGCCAAGCACGAATCCGGCGGCAACTGGAAGATCAACACCGGCAACGGCTACTACGGCGGGTTGCAGTTCTCGGCGTCGACCTGGACCGGCGCCGGCGGCGGCCAGTATGCGCCGACCGCCGACAAGGCCACCCGCGAACAGCAGATGGAGGTCGCCAACCGCGTCCTGGGTTCCCAGGGCTGGGGCGCCTGGCCGACCACTTCCAAGACCGCCGGGGTCACCGGCAAGAAACCCGCACCCGCAGGCACGTTCCTCAACGCCGCCGCGGTGCCCCCGCCCGCGGGCGCCCCCAGTGGGCCGCCCGCACCATCGGCGCCGTCGGGTCCGCTGCCGCCGCTGCCCAAGTCCAAGGGCTCCGAAGCGCACTTCCAGGTCGACAGCATCCGCCTCGCGCGCGCGATCGCCGCCAAGTTCCCCCAGATCCAGACCATCGGCGGCTGGCGCGCCGACGGCGGCGGTTTCAACGACCACCCGTCGGGTCGCGCCGTCGACGTCATGATCCCCAACTACACCTCCGCGCAAGGGATCGCGCTCGGCAACGCCGTCAACAAATACATCCTCGACAACAAGAAGCACTTCAAGCTCGAGTACACGATCTGGCGCCAGACCTACTACCCGGTGGTCGGCAAGTCCAACATCATGAACGACCGCGGCGACCCCACCCAGAACCACTTCGACCACGTCCACGCCACCGTCGAAGGCCACGGCATGCCCCGCGGCAATGAGGTCTACACCGCACCCGGGATCACCGGCGGGATCAGCGCCGACGAGAGCGCCGACTGCGGCCCGGTCGAGGACCAGCACGGCGGGGGAGTCGACAACCTCGCCGCCGGACGAGTCCCGCCGGCCTACGAACCGTGGTTCCGCAAAGCCGGGGTGCTCTGCCCCCAGATCAGCTCAGCATTCCTCGCCGGAATCGGCAAGCAAGAGACCGGGTTCAACGCATCCCTGGTGTCCCCGGCAGGCGCGAAAGGACCGATGCAGTTCATGGACTACACCTACCCGTCCTGGGCCAAAGACGACGACGGCAACGGCCGCGCCTCGGCCACCGACATCGGTGACGCCGTCATGGCCGCCGGACGGTTCTCCTGCGCCAACGCCACACAGATCGACACCGCGATCGCCTCCGGGCGAGTGAAAGAACCCGCCGAAGGCCGCGAAATTCTCTACGCCTACGCCTACAACGCCGGAGTCGGCGCGGTCCTCAACGCCGGCGGAACACCCACCGGCGGCGACTACGACACCCAGACCCGCCCGTACGGCCAGAAAGTCATCGCCTACGCCACACAATTCGCCGATCAAGGGCTTCCGGAGAAGAACCGATGAACCACCACCGCCACCGCCACCACGTGCTGGTCGTCCTCGCGATCGTGCTGATCGCCGCACTGGCCGGATGCTCCAGTAGCGACGACACCACCGAACCCGCACACGACCATGACCACGGCGAGCACTACAGCAGCCCACCAGGATTGCCCGATCGCGTCGAACCGATCGGGGTGTTCACCACCACGGTCACCACCATGTTCAGCTGGCAACCCGCCACCGACACCTCACCCACCGATGCGCTGCGCCGCACCCGTGCCACCCTCACCGGCCAGGCATTGGCCTCCGCCGACAGTTCGGCGGCGGTGCGTCCCAGCGCGCAGTGGGGCGCGTGGAAGCAGTCCCTCGACGTCGTCACCGCCCGCGTCGAGGGCGCCTCAGCGGTGCTGATCTCACCGGACAAGGCCAGCGCGCGCGGCACCGTCATCCAAACCGTGCTCGGCATCGACGCCACGGTGACCTCGTTCCGGAAGTTCACTGTCACCGCCGAACTCGTCCGCGTCGACGGCCAGTGGAAGGTCGCCACCTACCCCCGCGTCGACACCTGACCCACCTCCCCTCACCGTCCCCCCTCGAAGGAAGGCACCCACCATGCTCGACCCACACAACGTCGCCCAGGACAACAGCCGCGAAGTCGACGACATCTTCGACGAAATCCGCACGATCATGCGGCACTCCCGCCGTCGCGCCGACGAAGCGCTGCGTACGGTCCGCAACCAGCAGCACAAACGACGTGCCCGGCAGACCCGCGCCCAGCAGCGCCTGAACTCCGCGCGCCACACCGGTGCCCGCCAGCCCCGCTATACCGACACCAGCGCCGAACGCCACCCGCTGACACCGGATTTGATGGCCCGCTGGGCCGGGGCGCACGCCGCAGCCGACCTGGCCCGCGAAGCCGCGTCCGAGGCCGCCCGCGACGGTGACACCGCCCGGCAAGCCCAGACCACGGCCACCGCGCAGCGCGCCGAGCAGTGGGCGCACGCCTGGGATGAGCGGCTGCGTGAGGCCGGCGTCGACCCCGACAGCATCGGCGGCCGTGACCGCGACCAGGACCTCGGCGAGGTCGCCGACACCGATCTGCTCGACCAGGTGTCGACCGCGGCCGCGCACTACGCCATCGACGTCGACGACGCAGCAGCCGGGGCCGGGGCCGGGGCCGGGCACCGCTCGATGAGTGAACTCATCGCCGACACCGAACCCGCCCCCGAAGCCGCGTTGATCGCCGCCGGCGACAGCGCCTGGCAGACCACCCCGGTCCCCGAGATCGGGGCCAGCGTCACCCTCGACACCGGAGCGCAGCTGTGAGCACCACCCATCGCCGCGACCGAGGCCAACACGAATCCATGGTCGGCTACAACCTCGCCGCAGCCGTGTTCGCGCTGCTGGGGATCATCTATGTGTGCTGGCGGGCCGGCTGCTGGCTCACCGGCCAGCCCGGCCCGGTCCTGATCAACCCGGCCACCGCCGCCGTCGACGGCACCTTCCACTGGCCGGTGGCCTCCACCGTGCTCCTGGTGGTCGCGCTCATCGCCGCCGCCGTGGTCGTCGTCATGGTGGCGCGTCATCGCACCGCCACCGCCGTGCTGCGCGAGTTCGACCAGGCCGCACAGTTCCTTCCCCGTCCCCGGGAACTGCACGCCATCACCGCCCGCGACGCCAAGCGTTCCGCGCAGCGCCTCCGCGGCCGCGACGCCATCACCGGACACCTCGACTACGGGCTAGCGCTGGGATCGCTGATCGGCGCGGGCACCTCCGCGCTCTACATGAGCTGGGAATGGGTCGGACTCATCATCGGCGGACCCCGATGCGGCAAGACCACCGGCTACGCCATCCCGATGATCTGCCAGGCACCCGGCGCCGTGTTCGCCACCTCCAACAAACCCGACATCTACGACGCCACCCGCTGGGTCCGTGACCGCGACGACCTCACCACCCACCCGGCCAAGGCCGACACCACCCGACACGGGCTGCGCGCACTGTGGGCCTACCGCACCCAGCGGCGCGAACCACCACGCACCCGCGGCACCATCTGGCTCTCGGACCTGCAACACATCGCCGGCAACCAGGGCCAGCAGTGGTGGTGGGACCCGCTGTGGTGCGTGCACGAGCTCTCCGACGCCCGCGAGCTCGCCGCGATCTTCGCTGGAGCAGAAACCGCCGAAGGGTCACGCCTGGACGCCTACTTCGACGGCGGCGCCAAAGAACTGCTGGCCCTGCACATTCTGGCCGCATCCGTCGGTGGGGGAGACCTCAAACACGTCGACGGCTGGCTCACCGACCCCAAACTCAAAGTCGCCCGCCAGGTGTTGACTCGCCACGGCCACCACGACGCCGCGGCCAAGATCGACACCGCCGCCAACCTCAACCCCCGCCAGCAAGACGGTCTCTACGACATGGCGCGACGGTTCATCAACGTCATGACCGTACCCGCCTACGCCCGATCGGTCCTCCCGCCCCAACGCGTGCGGTTCGACGGCGACAACACCGTCGGCAGCAACGACATCCGCCACGACCTGCCCAAATTCGATCCGCAAGCATTCGTCACCTCCACCGACACCATGTACGCCCTGTCGATGGAAGGTGCCGGCGCGGCCACCGCGTTGACCACCGCCCTGGCCGACACCATCTTCAAAGCCGCCGTCGCCCAAGCACGACGCAACGGGGGACGTCTGCCGGTACCGGTCGTGGCAGTGCTCGACGAAGCCGCCAACGTGTGCAAGCTGCCCGAACTGCCCGACTGGTACTCCCACTTCGGCAGCCAGGGCATCGTCATCGTCACCATGCTGCAATCGCTGGCCCAGGCCGCGAAAGTGTGGTCCAAGGACAAACTCGACATGCTCGTGGACTCCTCGAACGTCTACATCTACGCCGGATCATCGAACAACGAGTCCTACCTATCGGGCCTGAGCCGCATGATCGGCCAACGCGACGTCCGCCGCCGCAGCCGCTCACACTCCAACTCCGGTATGGGATCAACCAGCACCAGCGAATCCTGGTCCAGCGAACCCATCCTCGGAATCGACGACCTCAAAGCGCTCCCCGCCGAACGAGCAGTACTGGCCACCTCCGGGAACCGCACCGTCGTCACCACCAAGAACTCCTACTGGCTCGGCCCCTACGCCGAGCTGATCGACGCCTCCAAGAAGGCCTGCGCGACCGAACGCGCAGCCCAGCAGGCAGCCACACCCAGCTCCGCACCCCTCACCGCCGCCACCCGGGAAAGGACCTTCTGATGACCACCCCCGACACCGACACCTCCGATGACGACCCCCGCGCGCACTGGCGGTTCACCTCCGGCGCCGACTGGTTCACCAACTGGCTCAGCCACATCAAAGCCGGGCGCTTCGACCGCGACACCCGCTGGTGCGCGCAATGGTGGCGCCACGACGAAGTCGTCATCCGCCTCGAGGAGCTGTGGAAGGCGTGGGAGACCGCCCGCCTGAGCGAAGACCCCGCCGCACTGTCGTCGTGGTGGACCGCCCACCTCGACGCCCACTGGCGCACCCTCACCGCCGAAAACGGGCCGCTCTACCTCTGCACACCCGAAAAACACACCACCACAGACACACTCACCGTCTCAAGCACCCCACCACCGCCGGGATGGTTCGACCCACCCACCGACCACACCACCGCCGCATAACCCCCACGAAAGCCAGCTCATGCCACCACTCATCCACATAGCGCTCGTCGGCTGCGTCGTGCTGCTGGTGGCCCTGTCCATCACCGGCGTCATCGTCATCACCAAAGCCGCCCTCCGCCAACGCCGCCGACCACGACCACCAGACCACCACCACCAACCAGAACGCGAAGGACCACACCATGACCACCGACCACAAGACCACTAATCACAAGTCGACCGCCCCACGCCGCACCATCTACCGAGTCGTGTGCGGAGCAGCGGCGGCCGCCATCGCGACACCACTGCTCCTGGGCTGTACCACCACGACCGAAGCGAGTACATCGCCCTCACCGACGGCGACGGCGACGGCGGAAGCGGCCGTGGATGGCGTGATCCCGGTGCCCGTGTCCGCTGTGCGCGCACCCGCCGGGTTACGCCCCGGCGCGACCGTGAAGATCCTCGGCGTGACCGAGGCAGCCGTCGACGGGATGGAGGTGGTCGGCCACGTCGTCGCGGTCCGCCCCCACGGCGACCAACTCACCATCGACCTCACCCCGGCAAGCTCCCACCTCCTCATCGGCACCGAAACGGCGACGGCGCTGGCCAACCCGCCGCACCCGCTGACCGTCATCCAGCTCGAAGCACCCGAAGGAGACCAGTAATGGCCACGACAGCATCTCGCCAATCCCAACCCACCCTGCTTCACGGGCCGATCGTGGACGCCGGCGCCCACTGACAGGACCGATACCCATGTTCGTTCTTTCCCCATTGTCTGTAGGCGGGTGCGGCGCCCTTTCGGGCCCGACTCTGCAACTGGCCGGCCGCGACGACGTCACCGACGACACCCGCGGTCGAGCGAAGAAGGGATGGCTACTGCATTGGAGTGGCGCCGTCGTCGCAGGTGCGCTGCTGGCAGTTGTGGCGGCCAGCTACTTCTCGGTCACCCCCGACAATCTGCAATCCGACGGGGCTCTGCTCAACACCATCGCGGCGTTGACTGTGTGGTTCGCACAGATGCTCGTTCTACCCGTACCCGTTGCCTACGCGGTGATCTGGTGTGTCGAGACTGCGAAAGGCCAGTGTTCGCGACTGGTCGGAGCCGTCGCGGTCGCCCTCGCCGCCGCCGGTGCCGTGGCTGCGTTCATTGGTGTCGGGCAAGCGCTTCCGGCGACCTCGTGGTGGCTGTCCAGTTCTCTGTCTGCGTTGGTCAACGATCACACACCAGCGCTGTCTGCTGACATCAGCGCCGACCTTCGCTCCGCGCGGCCATGGTTGTACGTGGCGGCGGTGGTCTCACTGGCCATCGTCTGCGCACCCCGCATGCGAGGCCGTCACCGTGGGCGTCTGAATTACCGGACGGTCAACGTCGCTCGGTACCTCCCGGCCGCCGACTACGAAAGCTACGCGACCGCCGATCTCGACCGCGACGTTCGTGTGCGCGGCTGCGCCGCAGGCTCGGTGACGATGTCCGGCCGCGTCGCTACCGGGGGCGTAGCAGGCAGAACCTCAGACGGAACAGCCGGTGGTGGTTCCTCAGGTGGGCTTGCCGGACACGGGGCGGACGGCAACTCGAGCGGCACGTCCGCAGGCGGTTCGGGGACGTCCGGCGGCTCCGATTCCGACGATCACGTCAAGGGGGAGCAACCGCTAAGAACTGAGACGGCCAATGGGCATCGCGTTGACTGATCAAGTCGAGACGGGAATGCCTGTTGTGCATCTTGATTCGCGTGCACCGCCCACGACGAGTGATCCACCGCCAACGGCACCAACACAGAACAATTCACCAGCTACCGATTGGAGACACCATGACCAAGAACATGACGACCCGCTTCGTCGCGGCGACCGTTGCGGTGGGCGCCGGGGCCTCAATTGCCCTGGGCTCACTCGTAGGAGCCGGCGCCGCCGAAGCCCTGCCCCCGGTGTCCGGAGACAGCCCGGACTGGCCCAACTACCGCGTCGGGCCGTTCGCCTCGCAATCGCTGTGCGACAACCACAAGGGCGCCTACATCCGGGTCTCACGGTGCTTCTGGTCCGCGCCGGATAACCGGTGGTACTTCTGGGGCGAGACCATCTGACTGATTCAGGCCCTGGCAGGTGCTGGACACACCTGCCAGGGCACTGATCGGTCAGAGATCGAGCCTCTGACCAGTGAGAAACGATAGCCACCCACCCTCGCCCCGGCGTAGCCCAGGGCGGGGAGTGGACCTCACTTTGGTAGGAGCTCGACGTATGGCACGCAACGCCACCCCTGAGGACAACACCCCCAATCTGTTCGATCTACTCGCCGACACCGACCCATCCGGGCAGCGGATGTCGGCACCGCAGAGCACTATGGATACCCACACCGAGGAGGACACCAATGTTTCACGATCTGCGCACGGCACTGACAGAGCGGTACGCCCAGGAACTGACGCAGATGGACCGCACGCAGTTCGAGGACTTCCTGACCGCGGAAGTGACACGGCTGCAGGCCGAGATCGCTCAGACGCAGTCACAGACCGAGCTGGCCACGATCGCGGCGTGGAAGGACCAGCACGGGGGCAACGACCCGGACGTGCTGACGACGCAGCGGCTGTATCAGCAGGCCCGGTACTCGGCGGAGGAGACGGTGCTGGCGACGCTGTGGGAGGGATTCAGCAGTCCCGAGGACGACGACCAGCCGGACGACGAGCCGAACCCGGACACGATGACCGGGATGCAGCGGTGGCTGACGCAGTGGGCGATCGAGGCGACCCCGGAGACCGAACGACTGACCGAGCAGGTGTGGCCGGATCAGACGCCGCGGTTTCAGGTGTACGCCGAACAGCTGCTGCAAGCACGTCTGACCGACGGGCTGGCGGTGCCCGACGGGCCGGAGCATCCGCTGGTCGCGGAGCTGACCGCGACGGTGGACGCAGCGCTGGCCGATCGGGCTCGCGCCGCCGCCGAGCGCGCGTAGAGGTAGTCGACGACGGCCAGCGACTGCTGTTTGAGTCTCTGGACGATCTGCGGATCCCGACTGACCCCGCCGTCGTCGACCCCGGCGGGACACCGCTGCCGCCGAAGGCCGACGACACGCTGCCACAGGTGCCGCAATCCGAGGCCGGGTTGCCGCTGACCGCGTGGGCGAGCACCCGAGTCGCCCCGGCCCGCCGCCCGGACGGCTCGGTCGTCTACATCAAGGCCGACCATGTGGTGGCCGGCCTCGAACCCGACCCCACCCCGGCCGACCCCGATTCGCAGGAACCAGCCAGCACCCCCGCCGTCGTCGACGAGGACACCACCACGTCCACCACGGCGGCCGACGAGCCAGGTTCGGCGGCCCGGTTCACGCATCCGGGAACGGTGCTGGTGCCCTCTGGCGCCAAGTCGCGCGCCCGCGCCAACATCGCCGCACTCGAGGTCCTCACTGAGACCTCCCGCACCGGTCGGTCGGCGACGGCGGCCGAGCATGAGGTCCTGGCGCGGTGGTCGGGGTGGGGTGCCGCGGCCGACATCTTCGACGAGTCCAAATCCGAGTGGGCACCTGAACGCGAGCAGCTGCGTGCCCTGTTGGATTCTGAGCAGTGGCGCCAAGCGAAGGCCTCCACCCTCAACGCCCATTACACCGATCCGGCGATCGCCCAGACGATGTGGTCGGCGATGACTCGCGCCGGGTTCGACAACGGGCTGGTGCTCGAACCGGGTTGTGGCAGCGGCACGTTCATTGGTCTGGCACCGCCCGGCGCGCAGATGGTGGGGGTGGAGCTCGACCCGACGACCGCTCAGATCGCCCATCTGCTCTACCCCGACGCCCAGGTGCGGTTGGAGGGTTTCGAGACCACCCGCGTCCCGGACGGATCGTTCGCTGTGAATCACCCCAGGTTTGATACCGCTTCCTTCTGAGTCAGGAAGGATGAGCACATGCCTAAGAAAATCGACCCGGAGGTCCGTTCGAGGGCCTTGCGGTTGCTGGAGACCCACGGCGGCGAGTACACGTCGTTGACTGCCGCGGCCGAAGCGATCGCCAAGCAGGTCGGTGTCGGCGGGGAGACGGTACGTCGATGGGCCGTACAAGCCCAGATCGATGCCGGCGCCCGCTCCGGGACCACTACGAAGGAGTCCGCCGAGATCAAGCGCCTCAAGGCCGAGAACAAGCAGTTACGAGAAGACGTTGCCATTCTGAAAGCAGCGACAACTTTCTTCGCGGGGGAACTCGACCCCCGCAACCGATGATCGTGGCGTTCATAGATCAAATGCGCGCCAACGGGTTTGCGGTCGAGTCGATCTGCCGGGTCCTGCGTGGGCAGGGCTGCCAGATTGCCGCACGAACCTACCGGGCATGGCGATCACGCACGCCTGCCGCACGGACGGTCTCTGATGCCCACGTCGTCGATGCGGTGCGCACTGTCGTCTGGCGCACCGGTGACGACGGCCGGCGGAAGATGACTCCCGAGGGCCTCTACGGGCGGGTGAAGATGCGCGCCCATCTGCATCGCACAACTCTGCCTGGGGTGTCCTATGGCGCCGTTGATCGAGCGATGAAAGTGTTAGGCCACCAAGGAATTCGACGGTCGAAGGGAGTCCGAACGACCGTCAGATCCGCTGATGGTGTCCGCGCGGAGGATCTGTTGAACCGACAGTTCAGTGCTGCCGAACCGAACCGGGTTTGGGTGACCGATTTCACCTACTGCCGGACCTGGGCTGGGTGGGTGTATGTGGTGTTCATCATCGACGTGTTCTCCCGTCGAATCGTGGCATGGCATGCCTCGACATCGAAGTCGGTGGAGTTGGTGACAGTCCCGCTTCGGATGGCACTGTGGCAGCGCAATCGGGAAGGGCATCCGGTGAAAGCTGCTGAGCTTATTCATCATTCGGATGCCGGAAGTCAGTACACATCGGTTACACTGACTGAGCGTCTGCGACTCGAAGACATCGCAGCGTCGATCGGATCGGTCGGGGACGCCTACGACAACGCGCTGGCCGAGTCGGTGAACGGCTTGTACAAGACCGAGTGCATCCGGACCACGATCTTCCACTCCGGCCCGTACCGGACGATCTCCGACGTCGAGTTCGCGACCGCTGGTTGGGTCGACTGGTACAACAACAGCAGGTTGCACTCGAGTATTGGCCAGATTCCCCCGACCGAGTTCGAAACGCTCCACTACGCTGGCCTCGGCCCCGAGGACCAGCCCACATTGGAGGCGGCACAAAACCTAGGGTGATTCACTGCGGTGATCGGCAACGTTCCGTTCGGTGGGTTCACGGTGCACGACCCGATCCACAATCCGGCCCGCCACCGCATCCACAACCACTTCCTTCTCAAGTCGCTCAACCTCACCGCTCCCGGCGGCTACGTCATGGCGATCACCACCGCCGGAACACTCGATGCCGCCTCGGACAAGGCGCGCCGCGACATGCACGCCGTCGCCGACCTCGTGGGCGCGGTGCGGTTGCCCTCGACCGCATTCGAACGGGTCGCCGGCACCCAGGTCGTCACCGACGTGCTGGTGTTCCGCCGCCGGGAACCCGACGCCGCCGCCCCTGCGGACGCCGAGTGGCTGCACTCTGACCTCGTCGCCCTCCCTGACCGAACCGGCGAGACCACCGAGATCGGCGTGAACCGCTACTTCACCACCCACCCCGAGCACGTGCTGGGCACGATGCGGGTCGATCGCGGGCTCTACCGCGACGGGATGCTCGTCGTGGCCGCCGAACCCGGCAACGATGTCGCCGCCGACCTCGACGACCGGCTGACCGGCATCGTCGACGCCGCCCTGGAACGCGGCGACGGACTGTTTCTCGCCGACGACACCACCACGGCCGCCGGGATGGAGTTCACCGCCGGCGCCCTCGACGCCGACGCCCTCTACGGCGAGGACATCCCGATCGGGCACGTCAGCTACGACGAGACCACCGGGGTGTTCACCCGCCGCGGGATCGACGGCGACGAACCGATGAAGGTGCCCGCGACCCGCACCACCGAGACCCGACACCTGTTGCGGCTGCGTGACCTGTTCGCGGCCACGATCGCCGCCCAACGCACCCAGAGCAGCCGCGCCGAGCGTGACGCGCTGCGCGCGGACCTCAACGAGGTCTACGACGCGTATCTGAACACCTACGGCCCGGTGAACCGGTCGAAGCTGGTGGGCGGCAAGGAACGCACCGCCGAGCAGGCCGCGAAGAAGTTCGCAGAACTCGAAGCCAAGTGGCGTACTGCCCACCGCGACGCCGACGGCGCCGACTATCCCGGCCCGCTGCCTGAGGATGTGGCGGCCGAGCTCGATGAGAAGGCATGGCAGGTCAGCGCACCCTCGCGGCGCCAAACCCATCTCGATGCGGTACGCGATGATCCGGGGATGGCCGGCGTGCTGGCGTTGGAACGCTACGACGACCAGACCGGCACCGTCAGCAAGAACGCAGTGTTCTCCCGCGACGTTGTCGTGGCGCCGGTCCCGGTGTCGCGCGCGGATACCCCGGCCGAAGCTGTCGCGATCAGTCTCGGTGAACGCGGACGGGTCGATCTCGACCGCGTCGCCGAACTGCTCGACCAACCCACCACGCACGCACGCGAGTCGATCCGCGGTCTGGTCTACCCCGACCCCGACATGCCAGAGGACCTGATACCCGCGGCGACCGCGTTGTCGGGCAACGTACGTGCCAAACACGCCCGCGCCGCCGAAGCCGCCAGCACCGACCCCGGGAACCGGGACTGGGCAGAGCTAACACAAGCACTGGCGCAGGTGATTCCGGCCGACAAGCAGCCCTCCCAGATCGGGTCGGTCAAACTCGGACCGACCTGGATCGAGCCGCGCGACTACGAGGCGTTCGTGCGCGAGACCTTCGGCGCCGACAGCGTGCAGGTGTCACGTGCGGCGGGCACGTGGTTGGTCGAAGTCCCACCGTTTGAACGCAATAGCGCGCTGATGCGCACCGAGTACGGCGCCGACAATGCCGACAGGAAGAACAAGGCGCTCGATGCGGTCGACCTCACCGAGATGCTGCTCAACCAGCGCTCGATCGTGGTCAAGAACTCCAAGCCAGCGCAGGAGGAGGGGGCGCCGGAAGTCGATGCCCAGGCCACCATCCTCGCCCAGGTCCAAGCTGAGAAGATCACCACCGAGTTCCGGTCGTGGCTGTGGTCGGATGATGAGCGCCGCGACCGCCTCGTCGCTGAGTGGAATCGCCGCTTCAACACCTGGGTCCGGCCCGAACACGACGGATCACGGTTGGCACTGCCCGGTCTGTCCCCGGTGTTCGAGCCGCACCCCTACCAACGCGATGCGGTAGCGCGGATTCTCGCCGAGCCGACCGTGCTGCTCGATCACGTGGTCGGCGCCGGGAAGACCGGCACGATGTTCATGTCGGCGATGGAGGCCAAACGCCGCGGCCTGGTCACTCAGCCGTGGATCGTGGTGCCCACCCACCTCATCGAGCAGTTCGGCCGCGAAGTGAAGATGTGGTACCCCGCGGCCAACGTGCTCGTGGGACGCAAAGGCATGTCGCCTGAGGACCGTCGCGTGTTCGCCGCACAGACCGCGACCAGCGACTGGGACATGGTCATCATCCCGGCGTCGGTATTCTCCGCGATCCGGGTGCATCCGCAACGACGCGCTGACTACATCGCCGGCCAGGTCGCCGAACTCGACGCCGAATTGTCCGCGAGCGCAGGCGACATGACCCAGGCGACAGTCAAGAAAGTCGAACGCGCGAAGAAGGAGCTCGAGGACCGCCTCGCCACCGCGACCGAGCAGGCCACCAAGGACCACGGGGTGTTGTTCGAAGACACCGGCGCGGACTATCTATTCGTCGACGAGGCCCACGAGTACAAGAACAAGGGCCGCCAGTGCACGATCGACTCCCTGTCACTGACCGGGTCGAACAAGGCCGAAGACCTGTCGATGAAGCTGGACTACCTGCGTGAACGCCGCCAACACCAGGCGGCCGCGGCCGGGCGGATCATCACCCCGGGCGCCGAGCGGGTCGCCACCTTCGCCACCGGCACCCCGATCGCGAACTCGCTCGCCGAGTCGTGGGTGATGCAGCAATACCTACGCCCGGATGTGCTGGAGGTGGCCGGGGTTCGCTCGATCACCGACTGGGCGGCGTCGTTCACCGCGACCCGCTCCGAGACGATCCCCAACGCCACCGGCACCAAACTGCGGGTGGTGTCGAAGGTGTCGGCGTTCGCGAACCCGAAAGAGATGTTCGCCATGGCCGCCCAGTACACCGACGTCGTTGTCCGTGAACAGGTCCCAGCGAACCTCCCCGTCCATGACGGGAGGCAGATCATCACCAGCACACCCGGTCAGGAGCGGCGCGATTTCATCGCCGACCTGGACTACCGGGCCGACCATCTCGACCCGCGCCGCGCCGACATCGACAACGTGCTCAAGATCCTCAACGACGGCCGCAACGTTGCGCTCGACCCGGCGCTGGCCAACCTCGACCCGGATCCGGGAAACACCCGCGCCGATGCCGTGGCCGAACAGGTCGCCCGCATCTACCACGCCACCGCCGACAACGAATATCTCACCGAGGAAGGGGAGCGGTCCCCGATCCGCGGGGCGTTGCAGCTGGTGTTCTGCGATCGTGGCACCCCGCGACCCGACGGCCCGTCGGTGTACTCCAACCTCAAAGACCTTCTCGTCGAGCAATATCAGGTGCCCGCGGAGAAGGTCGCGTTCATCCACGACGCCAAGTCGCCGTCGCAGAAACTGGCGTTGCAGGCCGACTGCCGTGCCGGTCGGATCGCGGTGCTGGTCGGGTCGACCTCGAAGATGGGCACCGGCATGAACGTCCAAGGCCGCCTCATCGGTCTGCACCACATGGACGTGCCGTGGCGGCCCGCCGATCTCGAGCAACGCGAAGGCCGGATCATCCGGCAGGGCAACCAGAATCCGCGGATCGAGATTCTGAACTACGTCACCGCAGGCACCACCGACACCGTCATGTGGTCGAAAGTCGAATCCAAGGCGGCGTTCATCGAACAGGCCAAACGCGGCCAGCTCGACGACGTCGCCGAAGTCGACGACATCGCCGACGACTCAATGTCTGAGGCGGCTGCGGCGACCAAAGCCGCCGCGACCGGCGACGAACGGTTCCTCGAAATGGCCACCCTGGAAGACGAGGTGAAAAGCCTGTCCGCACTGGCCAGCGCGCACGCCGACTCCCGCTCTCATGCGCGGCGGGTCGTGGCCGCCGCGGACCGGGCCATTCCACGGTTGGAAGGCAGCATCGAGAAACTGGATCTTCTGTTGGCCGGTCATCAGGAGTGGATTGACGCCGGCAAGGAGTTCGTCGTCACCGGTGCCCGTCCGCTATCGAAGCGTCCGGAGCGGTCCGAGGTGCTGTTGCGGCGGGTGACCGCGGTCTACCACGAGCTCAAAGGTGCCGGCATGAAGCAGTCCATGCCGATCGCGTCGATACCGTCGGGGCTCCAGGCGCACGCCTCGCGCGAGTTCGCCCAGGACAAGATTCACGTGTGGCTCGATTGCCCGGGGCGACCCGGGTTCACTCTCGACGCCTCCCAGGTGTTCACCACTGCCGAGCGGCGCACCGCCACCGCGTCCGGGCTCGCCACCCGTCTGGAGAACCTGTACACCGGCCTCGACGACACCCGTGCTCAACTGGTCGCCGACATCGCCAGCTACCGCCGCGAAGTCGAGGTCAACGCGCCGCGTATCGACGCACCGTTCACCCAGGCGGATGAGTTGCAGACCAAACAGGTTCGGCTGCGACAACTGCGGATGGAGATCGAACGCGCCCAGCAATCCGAGGAAGCCGTCGCAGCCCGCCAGGCCGCTGAGGAACGGATGCGAAGTGCCGGTCGTGAACCCGGCTGGAGTCTGGAACTCAACCCGACACCGGTCATGGTCGAAGAAGCCGGACTCGACCATGCCGCCGACTACATCGCCGTGATGAAACGCTCCCACCAACACCAAGCGGAGCTCCACCAAGCCGAAAAGGACACCACCACAGCAGAACCGGGAATCGGGACACTGCTCGCCGACACCCGACCCCCACCAGAAGCAGAACGCACCGAGAACACCGGATCGCAGCCCCCGCCACACGACCCGCTCGATGACGGGACACAGGCCCAACGCGACCCGGACCTGGACTTGTGAGCGCAACAGGGACGTTCACCGCGCTCAGGCGGAGGCGTTGGCGGGTGCGAGCTCGCTGTCGCACCTCCGATGCGGTTCTCGGCCCGGCCGGCGTGCAGGTCAAGCAGGCCGCCTCGGACCTGACTCGACAAGGGGCAACCGCGCACAAGAACCTGCCACGTCAAGATCGCCTGGCCCCCAGAAGCCCGCCCCGCGGCGGTGACCCACCGGACAGGCGTGGCTCGCCACGCGCGACCAGCATCGCCTGTCCCTGGTTCGTGATAGAAGCGAACCGCCACACCCGCGCACCCATCACCAGCAACCGATACCGAACAGGACGTGACTTCATGCCTTTGCACACAGCTCGACTCTCCACCGCCGTCAAAACCATCGTCGCCGGACTTCTCATCACCGCCGGCCTCGCCACTGGCCTCGGCCTCGGTAGTGGGCAAGCGCACGCGAAGATCGACGACGGCCGATATAAGTACCAGCTGGTCATGTACGGCGTCATCCCCTACCCGGAATCCAACGCGCGAGTGATCGGCAACCGTCTGTTCCAAGACATCTACGGCGTCGGACCGTGGAATGCCACCAACAGCCACATCACCCAGACCCGCAACGGCGGCATCGTCTCGATCGCCGGTGACCCAGTCGCGCACTGGTACTCCCGCATCGAACTACGCAAGACACCACACGGCTACAAAGGTGTTCTGTTCGCCGGAGGCGTTCCCACCGGCGACGTCTACCTACGTAAAGTCCGCTGAGCACACAAAGGGTCGCGCAGGAAGTGCCTGTGCGACCCTTTGCCGTTCGGTGCGATCGGGCGGACCGGCGCTGTCGGGCCTGGCGGTGCTGGCCAACAGTGACGTTCACCGCGTTCCGACTGAGGCGCCGACGAGGTAGACGTCCTGGCACTACCATTCTCGATGGCAAAGGCTGGGGTTACGAAAGGGAATACACGATGCTGACGAGGTCGGGGATACGCGCGGGGGTCGCGGGTGCGGCGCTCAGTCTCGCGATAGCTACCGGCGGGGCGGTGCTGTCCAGTCCGCCGGCGCAGGCCGCGCGGATCGTCGAGACGTCGCAACCGGGTGTGGTGGTGATCGAACTCAGCCACGCCGACACCGTGGCCGCCGCCCACCTCGGCGCCGGTCGGGTCATCAACGCTGTTCTGGGCAACGACTACTGGGGCGTCATCCTGGAAACCGACTCCCGCTATCGCGCCGGGGCGTACTACCGTCCGGACAAGGCCGCCAGCTGGAATGACGTGACCGGCCACCAGGTCATCTCCGAGGCCGCCGCCCACCCGGGCGGGCGGGTCGTGATCGCGGTCTACGTTGATCGAACCAAGAGCCTGAACGGACATCCGCTGTGGATACAGCAGGTCTGGTGACCGACTCACCGACGAAGGAGCAGACGTGCCGTATCTCGGGTTGATCTACCTGGTGATCCTGGTCATCGCGCTGATCGACATCATCAAAACCGACGACGCCGCCGTGCGGGGGCTGCCCAAGTTCGCCTGGGTAATCCTGGTGGTGATGCTGCCGTTGGTCGGCGCGCTGGTGTGGCTGGCAGTCGGGCGGCCCGTAGGCGATGAACGACCACACCGGCAGCATGCGGGTGCGGCCAGCGAGTTCCCGGAATACGACCACCCTGGCCGCTACATCCCGCAAGACCCCGAGGCAGACCGAGAGTTCCTCCAGCAGTTGCGAGATCGCGCCGAACAGCAACGCCAGACCGCCCGCGAACAGCAACGCGCCGCCGACCGATCTGACCGCCCAGACGACAACGGTCCCGGCTAGAACCGATCAGCGTTCAAGAGCGGAGCAACCCAACGTGTGCCCGATTTCGCAAAGTCGGCCCAGCGTGGCCTGGGTTTGTGGTTTCGGGAAAGTCAGCCGTGTTATTCTACTACTGGAAAACGTGCCGACAGGATCGGTCGTTATTGTGCAAGCGCCTCAGCCGCAGGGCTGGGGCGCTTTGCTTTTGTATGGTCGGTGGGTGCCGCAGAGAATCACCGCTGTTGTGTCGCCCGCCCGGTTGCAGCCGTATCGGGACCACTGGACTGCGCAGTCGGGCGGCGTGGCCGGCAGTGAGGCGGCGATCGCAGCACTGTACTTATGGCAGGTCGGCATGAGTGCTGCCTGGTACGAGGTGCTGGCGTTCACCGAGATGGCGGTACGCCATAGCCTCGACACCGAGCTGCGCAAGTGGAACGCCGCGCAGCCGGGATGCGGCCCTGATTGGCTACGTAAGCCAGCGACACCGCTCAGCGGAGTCTTGGGGTCGCGCACGCTCAAACGGGTCGCCTACGAGGCCGGCAAAGCCAGCGATCAGCGGTCGGAGCACGACCCGGACTTCGGTGTACATCCCCGCAGTGGTCACGAGGTGGTTCATGACGATCTGGTCGCGCAGCTGACGTTCGGCAATTTGGTGCACCTGCTACCTAACGATCCGCCCAGCGAGGAGAAGCGAAAGTCACTGCGTTCGGGCTATACCAAGCATGAGCAGTTGTGGCTCAACGCTACGAAGACAGCGTTCCCCAACCTGGACCAGGTATGCGGGAACCGGCGGTGGGCCAAGTACCCACCGCACACCCCAGTACCCGAGGCAGTCGCACCGGGGTATGCGCTGGCTGCTGCACTGGAACGGTTGCGTCGACTTCGCAACCGGGTGGGACATCACGAACAGACCTTCCGAGTTCGCCACACCGACCGGCATCGGGACGCGATGTATGTGATCCGAGCGATCAACATCAACGCCCATATCGCGGTGCACAGTGTGTCCCGGGTTCGCGGGGTGTTGGCGACTCAACCGCGCCCGTAATCCGGCGCCGGACGTCGGGTCTGTGCGAGCTTTGCTGAGCCGGGGTATTGAAAGCTCGATCTCACTGACAGGGGCACGGACGACATGACCACGACCTCAACCGGCCGCCGGGCGCCGTTGTCTGATGACTCCACTCTGATTGAGTGGTTTTTGCACCGCAAGCTCGCGTTGGGAGTGATCGGCACCGAGAGGAGTGGCCGCATCCCATGGCATCCCGGTGGTAGTTCAATTGCGCAGGCGGCCAACGACGCTGCGTTGACCGAGGCCGTGTGGGAGGTGATCTCCCGGCAGAAGGTGCCCAGCGGTGTGGCGTTGATCGCCTCTGGTGAGATCAAGGTTGGCGACCTCGTATGGTTCGAGGACGATGTGTGGTTCAAGGACGTCGCCCGCGCATACGAGGCTGGGGATGACCCCGAGGGAGCGAAGTTTCACTGGAAGGTTGATGTCGGTCGAAATGTGAAGGTGGCAGGGCATTTCAATGCCTCGCACCTGACCTCGACAACGAGCTTGTCGGTCCTGACTCGCAGGGAGACTGTGTTCATTCTCGGTTATGTCACCCGGGTCACAGATACTGACGTCGGTCTGCGGCCGGTGATCATCGCGCACCGCGGAAAGCGCCACCATGCCGATTTTGTCGACACCAACCGCAGGATCTGGCCCGAACAAGTCGATCAGTTCGAGGGTGTGGACTTTTCGAGCAAGCCGAGCCGGAGTGAACTCAATTTGTTGAGGCATTTTTCTGAGGCCGACACCAAGAAGGCACTCCTGGAGATACTGGGTGATCCCGATGAGGATAAGGATTGGGGCGGTGAACAGTTCGATATCTGGACTGATCGCGTCACCGTGGACGGAGTCCGTTTCCAGTCGGCGTTCCTACTCAAAGGCCCTGCAAAGTTTCACCCCATGAAGATTGCGGACCTGGGGAAAAACGGGGATCAGATCAGTCGCCTCGCTGATACTGAGGCGGGTCTCCTCGTTGTGCAGCATTGCCACCGGATCACCGCGCCCGTGGCCAAGATGCTGAGCGTGTACGCGCAGCAGCCGGGTTATGGTCGGCGGTACATGCTCATCGACGGCTACTACACCGTGCGGATACTCCAGCACTTCAAGAAGCTCTAAACCCAGGCCATGGGGCACCGCTTTCGGGTCGTGTGTGCGCGAGACCTCGCCTGACGTCAATCGAGTCGAGTGGGCGGACCGGGAGGGAGGGCGTACGGACCGTCGTCGAGCGGATTAGACGCCGCTGTGATGCCCTCCAGCACCTTGGTTACCTCTGGGTCCGGGAGTCGATCCACGTGGTCTGCGAATGCTTGGTTGGCCGATTGGGCAGCATCCCTAAGGACTCGCTCAACACGCTCCACCTCGCTTGGTTCACACACCGCGAACCCCGCACCTTTCCAGTCGTCGCCGAGCGTTTCGGTACACGCTGCGCGGTAGAAGTGTCCCCACAGCAGGTGCGGTGGGTGGTTGAACCAAGGGGTCAGTTCGCGCTCCGCGGAGTACGGCACACCCTCTTCGACTTCAACTTTTGCGATCGCGATCTGCGGCAACGAGTCCGAACTCATGTCAGTCATCGTAAGCACCACTTGCGCTCACCCCTGCGGACATCGAGCGCAACCCTCTACGCAGGGCAAATTCAGAACGTGAAAGTGTGCCATTTGTTGGTTTGGATGAGTCGATCGATGTCGTCTCGGGTGAGGCGGACGAACTGTCCCCTGTGGATGTATCGCACACCCGTCCTGCCCGGTGCGACGTCGAGGTCAGATCGAACTGGCGGGGAGCCGGCCAGCCAGGCGGCCATCATCGGTTCGCCATGCGTGTCGACTGTGCGTTCCCATTGCAGCACTTTGCAGTAGTTCAGCACGGGGTCCGGATTGTCGGTGTAGCCGACCTCGATCAGCATCCACCAGTCGCCTCCATCGTTGAGAACGGGTGCGGGCATGGATTCGGTCATTGTGCGCTCCTTCGGGTGCATCGGCTGCCCGAGAGGTTAGCTGGGGGGGCAGACACGGCGCGTGTACGCGACGCGACAGCGATACCAGCAGGAGGCTCAGATCAGATGTCGTATCCGGAGTCTCGGCGTGGTGCAGTGTCCGGCGGTAGATCGTTGGTGCGGGGTGACAGCGCGGCCGACGCGGAAGTGACGGTCGCAGGTTCAGCTTGGGTTCCGGTGTCGTCGAGTGTCGCGCGGATGGAGTCTTCGACGGCCCGGGCCCTGCCGGGGAGGTCGTGACGGCGGGCCACTTCGGCTCGGGTTGCGGCGATGGCGGCGGCGGCGGCGTCGCGGTCGTCGATGGCCGTCTGGTGGAGCTGGCGAGCTCGGGCGTCGGTCTGCTCGGCGGCTGCGAGTTCGCCTGCGAGCGTGGCGGTGTCGGCGGCGCGAGCGCTCAGATCGTCCCATTGGTGTTCGGGGACGCCGACGTCCCGACGGGTCTGCTCGTGGGCGGCGGCGAGATACTGGTGCTGACGCTCAGCCGCGGCGACCGCCTCTGCGAGGCGCTGGTGATGCTGGTCGTGCTCGACGCGCGCTTTGCGGCCACGCCCGGCAGGCGGCAGTCCCGCCAGCTCGGCGCGCGCGCCGGCGACACGGGTAGCGGCGTCTGCGAGAGCGCGTCCCGCTGTGCGGGCTGTGGCGATGCGGTCGACGGTGTCGGCGAGTTCGGCGTGCTCGGCGCGCACCCGCGGCGTCCGCTCGGGCGCTGGTCGGCTGGTTCTCAGGTCGTCGACGGCGAGGGTGTGGCGGCGGGTGAGGGTGCGTAGGTGCGTGGTGAGCTGGTCGTCGCTCATGGCACGGAGTGGGTCCGCGCGCAGCCAGTCGCGCAGCTCGGCATCGACATCTTCAACGACCGCGGTGGCAGTGGCTTCGGTGGCGGGGTGGGTTGCAGACGGTGCGACCGGGTCGGGTGTGGCGACGGGTCCGGTGGCGGTGGTGGGCATGAGGTAGGTGTCGCGGTGGTGGTGGGCGGTGTGGGTGAGGGCGTGGACGTGGTTGAGGCGGTTGTCGATTCGGTAGATGCGGGTGGTGAGGTCGGCGCGGCGGGCGCGTAGGTCGGCGAGGTTGAGTTCGTCGAGTTCGCTGGCTTGTAGGCGCATGAGTTCGACGTCGGTGTCGGTGACGCGGACGCCGCCGGATTGGGCGATCGCGGACTCGAGGCGGGCGTTCGCCTCGTCGTAGACGGCGGTGAGGGCGTCGCGGTCGGCGGTCGCGGCGGTGATGCGCCACTCCAGGGCGGTGGCATCGGCCTCGGCGCGTAGCGCGGCGAGGTCGGGTGCTTCGGCGTCGCTGAGGGGGTCGAGGTCGGTGGTGTCGGTGGCGCGGAGTTGGGCGGCGGTGCGGCGCAGGGCGGTTGCCTGGTTGGTGAGGTCTTCGATGAGTTGTTCGGCCATCATCAGGTCGTGATGGTGGCCTGCGGTGTCGGCGGCTGCGGCGAACTGGTGGTCGGCAGCGGCGCGTAACGCCAGGACGTGCGGGGCCATGGCTTGCTGGTGGGCGCTGGTGCCAGCGTTGATCGCTTCGCGTAGCTGCATCATGTCGGCGGCGAGCTCGGCGAGCTGGGCGGTGAGTTCGTAACGCAGCGCGATGCATTCGGCGAGATCGCTCGGCGCGGCGAACCGATCGGGCGCGGCGACCACGTCGGCGGCGAACTCGGCGAAGGCCAGATCCTCGTAGCGGTCCAACTCCTCGACGTCGAGGTCGTCGACGCCGGGTTCGGGGGCTGGTTCGGTGGCGGTGAGCGCGGCGAGGTAGTCCTCGTCGACGCCGGCGAGCTCGTGGTCGGCGTCGGCCACGGGACCGCTGGCAGGGACCTGCGCCCACGGGTCGGACAGTCCGGCTGCTTCGGCTGCTGCTTCGGCGGCGGCTTCGTCTTCGGGGGTGGGGGGAGCCTCGGCCGGTGGGGCGAGGTCGGTGGCGTGGCTGCTGTGGGTGACGAGTAGTTCGACGCGCCAGGTGAGCAGGCGGGCGTATTCGTCGAGGCGGACGGTGTGGTCGTCGTCGGCGCCGTGGTGGAGCAGGGTGTCGGCGAGGTCGAGCAGGTTGTGGGGGGTCCACTGGGCGGGGTCGGCGGCGTTGACCGCGGCCACGAGTGCGGGCCAGGCCCGGTCGGTGAGGATCGCTTCGGCGGCGCGGTCACCGACGATCCCGACGAGTGCGTCAGCCCAGTCGGGGCGCAGTCCGGTGTTGGTCGCTTCGGCCGCGGCGGGCGCCAGCTGTCCGGACAGGCGCCACCACAGTGCGGCGGCGGGCATTTCGGTGGGCAGCGGGTTGTCGGCGAGGGCGTCGCGGGCCAGGGCGTCGACGTCGAGGCCGGCGCGGGCGGCCAGGGACAGGTGGTCGGCGAGTTCAGGCCAGTACGGGTCGGCGAGGAGGTGGGGGTCGAGGTCGCGGGCGAGGTCGGCGTAGCGGGCGGCCTCGGCGGTGGTGGTGATGAGCGCGTCGGCACGTTCGGTCAGCGCGGCGTGGCGCCGTGCCAGGGCGATGGAATCCGGGCGCGGTCCGGCGGGACGTCGGTCGGTGTCGTCGACGCCGCGGGCGGCGCGGAACACGGCGAGTTCGGCGACGAGTTCGCGGCCGCGGTCGGGGTCAGCCAGCAGCAGCGGACGCGCCCACATCGGGGCGGTGGTGGCGTCCCAGGCGGTGGCGCGTTCGGTGACAGCGGCGGCGAGGTCGGTGACGAGGGCGTCGCGGCGGGTGAGGTAGGGCGCCCACTGGGGGTCGTCGAACCCGGCGGGGACCCGCGGCAGCCAGGGTAGGGGCCCGCCGCCTGCGGAGTGTTGCTGGGTGGGGTCCAGTCGCCAGTCGAGCACGGCGGCCGGGTCGGCGGCGGTGGCCAGTTCGCGGTGGGTGATCGCGGCCTGCAGCCGCGCGATCGGGTCGTCGCCACCGAGGGCCAGCGTGGCGAGGTGGGTGCGCAGGGTGGGCCAGGCCGCGCACGCGGTGAGCGTGCCCGCGGGGGTGCCGGTGTGGGTGCTGTAGAGGGCGTCAGCGTCGTGTTCGAGGTCGCGCAGCGCTTTGGCGCCGAGGGTGTGTTCGGCGGCGGCACCCAGTGCGTGGTCGTAGGCGGCCGCGGCCCGGGACAGACGCAGGAACGGGTCGACGGCATCGCGTTGAGCGGTGGTCGCCGACTGTTGGGCGCCGTCGCGGCCGAGGATCGCCGCCAGGGTTTCCAGCCCCGTCTGGGGGTGGCGGGCCTTGGGGGTGGTGGCGTTGTGCGGGTCGGTTTCGGTGGTGGGCAGGTAGATGTGGTTGCCGTGGCGGCCGCGGGTCATCGCGACGTAGAGCAGCTGTCGGTCCAGGGCGTCGGAGCCGATGACGTGGCAGGTGTCGGCGGTCATGCCCTGGGCGGCGTGGATGGTGGAGGCGTAGCCGAGGGTGGTGTGTTCGGCGACGTAGTCAGCGGGTAGCTGCACGTGCCGGTTGAGATCGAGGTGCTGGGCGGTCAGGGTGCCGTCGGCGCCGATGTGGGTGACCCGCCACCGGTCGCCGTTGCGGACCCAGTCGGTGGCCGACACGCGTAGGTCCCGGCGGTTGCTGCGGGTGCTGATGATGTCGCCGACGCTGGCCGACAACCCGTCCGACAGCCGCAGTTCCGGCCCGTGCAGGTGTGGGTCGATGGCGGCCAGGCGGTCGGCGCGGGCGCGTTCGTTGAGAGCGTTGACGGTGTCGCGGGTGGCGGCGATCATCACGGTGTCGCGGCCCTGTGCGCGGTCACGTGCCCATGCCCGGTAGGCGTCATCTGCGGCGGCAGCATCGGATTCGACGTGGATGCGGCCGTGGTCGGCGTAGAAACCGAGGGCGGCGGGGTCACCGTCACGCAGCGCCAGCGACGCCGCACCTTCGGCGGCATCGGAGAACCGCACCACCTGGCTCAGGGTCAGCGCGCCGGTCTCGTGCGCGACGTCGCGCAGCACACCGCCGGCCGAGATCGAGGCGAGCTGTTGGTCGTCGCCGACCAGACGCACACTGCCACCGCGGGCGGCCACGCACCGAATGACCTCGTCGAGATCGGAGGTCGAGGCCATCCCGGCTTCGTCGACCACGACGAGGGTGTCGGGGCCGATCTGGGTGTACCAGTCGGGCAGTGTGAGGTTTTGATATGTCGGGTCGGCCAGCGTTTTCTTGGCGGCGGCGACCTTGTTGGCGAGCTCGGGTTTACCGATGGTGCGCCAGCGTGGTGTGGCGGCCAGGGCGCGGGTCTGGGCGAGTTCGCGTTCCGCGGTGGCGAGTTGGACGAGTTTGGCGGCAGTGTCGGTGGTGGTGTCGAGTTCGTCGCGCAGCACTGCCGCGGCGGCAGCGGTGGGGGCCAGGCCGATGAGGGTGCCGCCGCTGTCGGTCCACGCTCGTGCGAGGGTGCGCATGGCGGTGGTTTTGCCGGTACCGGCGGGCGCCAGGACCAGTTGCACACGGCGCCCGGAGGTGGCCAGTTCGCGAACCATGGCGGCTTGGCCGGCGTTGAGTTCGCGGCCGTTGGCGGCTTGCTCGAGCAATGCGATGTCGACGGTGGTCTCGTCGAGTCGGCGGCCGTCGGTGCGTTTGGCGGCGGCCACGATGCGGTGTTCGGCGGCGAGGATGTCGGTGCTGGTGTGCAGGGCGACGTCGTGGCGCACGAACACTGATTCGCCGTTCGCGCGACGCAACACCTCGGGTTCGTTGAGGTCGCCGTCGAGGGCGTCAGAGGACACCGCGACGCTGGTGTCGGCGGCCAGTGCGGTGTCGACGATGCGCTCCACGGCGGCGGCGAGTTCGTCGGTGTCGGTGATGCCGGCGAAGTCGCGTGCGCGCAGTTGGCGTTCGGCTTCGGCACGCAGATGCGGACGCTGCCAGCGGGCGCGCGTGGCCGAGATGTTCTCGATGCAATTGGCGGCGAGCTCGGTGCACAACTCGTCGGTGAACTCCGGATGTTCACGGGTGCGGGGGCGAGGATGGGTGGCCTCGTGCACGAGGTCGCTGATCGCCCGATCGCCGCCGAGGATGCGTCGTGCATCGGCCCGCCACGCCTGGCGCTGCTCGGCATAGGAGCGTGGTTCGTGTTTGGCTTCGCGGGTGTCCAGGGTGGCTTGCTGGGCCAGATCGAACGCCTCACCGGTGGTGGGTTCGCGGCCGTGATCGGCGAGGAACTGCTTCGACAGTTCATCGATCCGTTCCTCGATCGCCGCGCGCCGCGACGACCACCGGGCCATCAGTTCGGCGGACACACCGTCGATCTCGCGGACAGGTCGCTTGCGCACATCGGCTGAGAACCGTTCGCTGAACGACACCCCCAAATCGCGTTGGAGGTACAGCTCGATGCGCGAGTTGTACACCTCCGAGGCCGACACGGTGGCCTTGAACAACGGGGTACCGTCCAGGGCCATCCACCGGGTGATCCCGGCGGCGTCACGCACCCGCACTTTGTTGGAGATGGCGACGTGGGTGTGCAGGTCCGGGTCCCCGGCGCGGGAGTCGCGGTGGGTGAACGCTGCTGCGATCAGACCGTCGGTGTCGACCTGGGCGATGCCGTCGGTTCCCAACCGCGACAGGCACGCTTCGCGTTCGATGAACGCCAGTGCATCAGCGACCGCCTGACGGTGGGCGGCCTCGATCTTCTCGGCCATCGGCAGCGGGGCGACGGCCCACAACGCCGACACCGATTTCACCGGGCTGAACGTCATGTCGTAACCGGCAACCGCCGACTGACGCCGACGGCTTTCCTGCGCGATGAAACCCGACAGCTCACGCGAATCCCGCGGCGGCCGACGGTAGGTTTTCGTGAATCGCTCGCGGCCCAACTCCGTGCGCAACGCCGCCCGGGTGTCGTCGTCGATGACCGCATCCCACCGCTCGCCGCGAGCGAGGTTGTGGTCACGGAACACCACCGCGAGTTCCTGTAGAAACTCCGGGAATTCGTTGTAGACGGCGTAGGCGTTGCCCAGTTTCGTCGCCGCCAACGCCTCGGCCGTTCGGCAGTCCGAGGACGCCACGGCGTGCTGCTCGATCGCGGTCGCGTTGGGGTGGCGCCCCTCACCGAACAGGGCCTTCATCTGCGCCGCCGACACCATCGACCCGGCCTCCACGGTGCGCGCCTCGGCGAGCTCATCAGCGACGTCCAGACCCGAACCGACGTCCGCCAATCCGGCCAAGCCGGAGCCGATCCACTGCCCCGGCGAGTCACCTTTGGCGCTGTAGTAGTCGGCCAGCGAGACCCGGCCTTTGTCGGTGGCGTCCATCGCCGCAACGGATTTCGTCAGGTACTCATACCCGTCGCCGGCGGTCAGTTTGTGGATGGTCGCGGTCACTCAGGTCACCGCCGGAACGGACGCAGCTCGTTGGCCCGGGCCACCGCAGTGACGCTCGCGCGGTGCGCCCGGACCAGCTCGGCGATGACTCCGCTGGCAACCTCGTCGCCGCCCTCGATCCGCGCGGTCAACCCCGCGAGGAGTTCGGCTGTGGCGGTAGGGGAGTCCAGCACCTGGGCGACCGCATCCTGGGCGGTCATCCCAGTCGCGGCGGGCCGGTCGTGGCGGCGGACCCACGCCGCGCGACGGCAGTCCGTCGAGCACCATCGCCGCGGCCGCCCGCGCCGCGGCGAGCCGTCTCCGGGCAGCACGCCACCGCAGTGATCGCACGCCCCGGCACCGGCCATGGCTGCATTCTGACACATTAATTTCGTCGGACGAATCCAGTATGCAAGAGGTGTGTGGAAGTTAAAGGTGTTTCGGGTTCATGGGGTGAGGTGTGGTGCGGGAGTAGTTCGGGGGCGTTGGTGCAGGTGAGGGTGGGGATGAACGGAATGGGGAGGCGGGAACGGAGGGCGATTGGAAGGGAAGTGGCAGTGAAATGCTCACGGAGAAGCCGCGTGTGGCGGTGGCGAGTGGGCGTTGGCCGGCGTTATCGTGTCGGGTATGCCGTCGAACAATTCAAAACTCACTGCCAGTCAGGCGCGCGCTGCTGCGCGCAAACGAACGCTCGGGGCGTTGGAGACGCGCCGAGCCGCGGAACGCGAGAAACTCGAACGCAGACTCGAAGCTGAGTTGCGGGTGATGGAAGCCAACGAGGCCAACATCGCCGAGTTCCTGCAAGCCGACTCCGAACTCGCCGCTGCCGAAGCAGAGTTGCGAGTGATCACCGAGCGGTCAGCGAAGGCGAAAGCCACCGCGCTCGCCGCGATCGCCGAGCGAGTAGGAAGTGTTAGTGGCGCGGCCGATCTCGTGGAGATCAGTGCCGCGAAAGCCAAGACGCTGCTGCGCGAGGCGGGCCTGTCCGTCGCGACGAAGAAGGCCGCCTCGAGCCAGGAGTCGACACCGGCCCCAGCCACCCCCGACGCGGCCACCGATGAGAGCCACACCGAACCATCCGATCCCGCGGTGATGTCGGCCTAGGGTTCTACGGTTCGGCCATGAGTGTCGACCCTGACCACGATCAACTCGGCCTGTTCGCGGTGCCGGCCACCCACCTGGCGGTCGGCACCGCGACACCGGTGCCGGGTGTGGTCACCGACCCAACGCTGATGCCCGATGCTCGCGCCGAGCAACACTTCTGGCAGCACGTCGTCCTCACACCGCGTGGCTGCTGGTACTGGATCGGTGCGATCAGCTCCCCCGACGGGTACGGCCGATTCACCTTCCGCCGCAACAACCGTCAGCGAGCGATCAGCGCGCACCGTCTCGCGCTGCTGCTGGTGCACCCCGACCTCGGTGCCGACGCCGCCGACATCGGCGAGCACTACTGCAACGAACCGCTGTGCGTCCGTGTCGATTCCGCACACGTGCGCATCGGCACCCAGACCAACAACCTCACCTACGCAGTCGGCCTCGGCCGCCACCGCGGATCACGACCAACCACCGCCATCGACCGCGCCGCACGCTCAGTGATGCTGCGCACCTACCTACGCGACGGCGGCGACCCCGAACAAGCACACCGGCTGTTCCAACCCGTGCCGTCCACACCCGCAGACCAACTCGGCCTGTTCTGAAACAGCAAGACCGCCTTGTGTTAGTGGCTGGCGAGTGCAGAATCGCATCGTGGCCGACCGCAGAGCCTCCGACGAGCACTACGTCCTCGACCTGTGCGACGAGCTTCTCGGCGTTGCTGGAATCCGTCAGGCACGGTTCGACTGGCTGCGTGGTGACCCCTCGCCTAGCTGCTCTGCGGTGTGGGACATACGGGCAAGCCTGGCATAGGGAATCAACGCCGGACAGGTCTCCGCGGCGATGAGCAATGTCTGAGTTGGGCGATAGATTCTTGGCGGTCCGGCGCTGTGCAGGACCTGGACTGGAGGCAGTTGATGGACCCTGTCACGTTAATAGTCGCTGCGATCGCGCTGGGCGCGTCGGACGGTGTGCGGGAGACGACCAAGACGGCGATTGCCGACGGCTACGAGGCGATCAAGCGCCGGATCTCGAACCGGTTTGGCTCAGTCAGCGCCGAGGTTGAGGCGCTCGAGCGTGAGCCCGACGAGGAACTACGCCGCCAGCTGCTTGGCAAGAAGCTGGGCCAGGCTGGCGCGGACGCCGACGGCGAACTGGTGGAGCTGTCGCGGGCGCTGCTCGCGGCCGTCGAGCAGGACGCCCCTGAGCTCCCGGCCACCATCGGCGTGAAGATCTGGCGCGCATCAGTCGGTGGGGATATCGAGGTGGTGGACGTCGCGGTCGACGGCGGGACGGGCGTCCTGGCCGAGGACGTGGCGGCTGGCGGGGACCTGCGGATCAGCGGCGTCGCGGCGCGCGCCCCCCAGGGGCCGCCCCACCCCGCACGGGCGCGGGAGCAGTAGGCGATCCGTCTGCTTCCGCGCATTCGCTCACCTCGACCCAGAAGAACGTCATCGTGGGCCGGGATAACAACACTTACTACTCTGTGGGAGCCACGGAGACCGGCAACAGCGGTGGTCGAATCCGCGCGGTGACGGCCTCGACCAAGCCCATTCCGATCGGCAAGGACCTGTGGTCGGTCACCGTGGATAACGCAAGTTCGGGGCCGATCACCGACCTAACGGTCGACGTCTACGGGGTCGACGCCAAGGGCAACCGGCTACCGGACCGTTGCCGGCCGGCCAAGGGCGAGATCTCGCTTGAGCAGATAATCAAGGAGGGGCTGACCGGGGCCTTCGGAGGAATGCTCGACGCAATCGGCGACCAGGCCCAGTCTATGTACGGCTCCGGGCTGGTAATGGGGGTGCCGTCAAACCTCGGCTCGTATGGCGGCGCGTTGGCGGGGTACGCCGGCTCGGCCCCTGGATTCTCGGCATTCATGCGGAATTTGCAGCAACAGATGGTCGAGAGCTACCCGAGCGTAATTCGGAGGGATCAATCGGCCGAGGTCGCCTACAGCGCCCCCGGGGCCGCCGAGGTCCGCGCCGACATCCAGTTCGCCGACGACATGGGCGACGTCTGGAGGCGGCGGCACGGCGAGCAGCCCGAGCCCGTGATGGAGGGCGAGTGAACGCGCCTCACGCGTCGCGGTAATGCCGTTACCGTGCCATGCGCGCCGAGCCAATTCCGCACGATCTCCCGCGTGCTGGTACCGGATCGCTGCGTCGACGCGGCTGTGGCCGGGCCGCGCCATCTGCGGCTGGTGAAAGTTGGTGGCCGAGGGGTCAGCCGAACAGCGACATTTGCTGTTCGGCGGCGGCGGCGTCGGTGCGGTCGATGTAGGTCTGTGCCCAGTCCTTGACCACGGCGACGGGTTCGTCGAGTGCGGTGGCAACTTGGTCCCAGGTGAGGTTGTCGACGTGGCGCAGGGTGTAGGCGTCGGCGTGGAGCTTGGCCAGATCGGCGGCCAGGTATCGAATGTCGACGGTCATGGCGGTGTTCCTTTCGGTGTGTCAGTTCGGGCGCAGGGTGGACAGGCGGGTGCGGTGCTCGCGTAGTGCGATGCCGTGGGCGCACATGTAGTCCCACAGTTCGGCTTCGGGGAGGTGGTCGGCGGCGTGGGTGATGCCGTCTCCGGCGGCGCGGTAGCGGCGGCGGTAGGCGTCGGCGACGACCATCGCCGCGTAGTGGCGGGCCTGGATACCGTCGGCGCCGGCGGAGGTCGCCGCGACGAGCGCACGGGTGAGGTGCTCGGCGCCGAGGGTGGCCGCACGTCCCTGGCGGCGTAGTTCGTGGGCGACGGTGGTGGCGTCGTGCGCGCGGTGGGCGCCGTCGGCGATGAGTTCGGCGATGATCGTGAACAGTGCGCCGTGGGCGGGCACGTAGAAGTCCTTAGCGCGGACCAGGCCGACGATGGCGGCGAGGTCGTCGTGGTGGGAGGGTGTCGCCCACAGCAGCGCCGAGAGGAACAGGACCTCGGCGTGGCCGGTGTCGCTGGCCCACCCGTGACCATCAGCGAGCGCCACGTCGTCGTGGGCGGCGGCGGTCACCGACGGGTCGGGTGGGGTCTCGGCGGGCATGGGTCAGATCACCTGGCGGCGTCGTTCGGTGTCGCCGCGGCAGTCGTAGTCGTAGCCGAGGAAGTGGCGGTACTCCGGGCGGGCGCGCTCGGCCAGTTCGAGAGCCTGGTCGAGCAGGTGGGGAAGCACAGCAATGTCGGCGCGGCGGGTGGACACCTCCGTGAGCGGGAGGCCGGTAAGGTCACCGTCTCTGTAGACGGCGATGACGATCGGGTGGACGGGCGTCCATCGCGGGTTGCTCGGCGCGAAGACACCGGCGCCGTTGTCGATGAGTGCCTGCCAGTCGTTGTCGATCATCACCACGGCGTCGCGCGTGCGGGTGTAGGCGAGGTGCCCGCTGCGCTGCGGGCCGAAGGTGGCGCGGGTGAACACCAACCCGGTGGTGGCCGTGATGTCGGCGAGAGCGGCGTCGAGGGTGTAGCTCATCGCAGTCGCCGTTCGGCGCGGGCCTCGAGAGCGGCGAGCATGGCGGTGTCGTCCTGGGCGGCGCGTGCGGCCTCCTCGGCGGCGCCGATCTCGCATTCCGGTGCGTGCGGATCGCTGAAGTGTTCCCCGCACCTCTGGCAGCAGTCCGAATGGATGTTGGCCATGGTGATCTGGATGACGCCGTCGTCGAAGTTGGCCACGAAGGTGAGGCCGGCGGGAACGGCGATCCTGACGACAAGGTCGCCCTCGACGTCGGCGAGCGTGGCCTGCACCTGAGGTGCGGAGGTGTCGGCGGGATCCGCTGCGGCTTGGGTTGCCCACAGTGAGGCGTTGTCGGCGGCGATCACGAGGCCACCGAAGGTCCACTGGGTGTGGTCGCTGGTGGCGCGGGTGGTGGATGGACGGCTCATCCTGGGTCTCCTTGGTCGGCGTTGCGGGGGTGGGTGTCGTCGACGGCAAGTGCGACACCCGATGGGGGGGCTTGCGGGTCAAGCGGCGGTGGCGAGCGCCTTGACTCGGTCGGGGCGGAACCCGCTCCATGACTGCTGACCGTCGTCAATCACCACGACCGGAGCCTGCTGGTAACCCAGGCTCATCACGTAGTCGCGGGCCTCGTCGTCGGCGCTGATGTCGACCACCTGATAGGTCAGGCCCTGCTTGTCCAACGCTTTGTAGGTGGCGTGGCACTGGACGCACGCGGGCTTGGTGTACACGGTGATCGTCATTTCTAAGACCTTTCTTTCGGTGGTTGTTTGCTTTCTTCTATTCTAGACCTAATGGTCTGTATATGCAAGGGCTGCAACATATTTCAGGGTCTAAGGAAATACCCCGCGACCTGCTGTTAGGGGTCCTTTGAATGCCCTCCACCTCGTCTATTCCGGGATTCTTTTTGTGCGTTCGGAAATCTCCACAGAAACGCGCACCGAATACCTTCGGAATTGCAGGGGGTTGCGTGGTTGCGCCGGTAGGCAAGAGGGCTCTGGCCCTCGTTAGATGGCTGCTGGCGGCGCCAGAGAGTGGCAGGGTCGGGTCAGCGGATGGTGGTGATCAGTGCGCTGGGTGTGGTGTGCAGGGCGCGAGCGATCCGGGTGAGGGTGACCACGGTCGGCGCGCGCTCACCGGCCTCGATGCCGCGCAGGAAGGTCCGGCTGGTGCCGACGGTGCGGGCCAGGGCTTGCTGGCTGATCTTGAGTTCGGTGCGGCGGGCGATGATCGCTGCTCCGACGGCGGTCATGACGGCGGTCTCGTCGACGCTGATGGCGGACGGGTCGCTCGACATGGATTCGGGCCTCTCGGGGGCGGTGGGTGGTTGTGTGGTGTCGAGCTTGCCAGAGCCGACCGAAGACGAGTGCGTGCCGTGCCCGGCACGCAGGCCGGGCACGGCTCGATCGGTGGTGTCGGTCATCGGCCGAGCGTTTCGGCGGCGACGTCGTAGCCGCCCCACAGCGATCGGCCTGGCACCGCCCGCCACCCGTGCGGTCCCCGTCGGGTGATCATCGGGTAGCCCTGGGGCCGTTCGGTGCCGTGTAGCTCGGTGACAGTGGTTTCCCAATTGCGGCGGGTGCGGCGCTTGGGTCCGTCGTCGTAGGGCGCCGAGGGCACGATCGGGTCGTCGCGCCATCCCGGGAAGCAGTGATCCAGGCCCAGCAACGCAGCGTCGGTGTCGTCGCCGACAACCTCCGAATGCCAGCCGCAGCCTCGGCAGAAGCTGCGCGAGACCAGATCACCCACGCACAGGCAACCGCGGTGCGAGGTCCGGTTGCATCGGAGGTCGGTTTGCAGGGTGATCGGGATGCACGTGTCGGTCGGTTCGCGGCTGCTCGCGTACTCACCGATCGCGACGTGCCAGCCGTGCGAGTCGCGCAGGCAGGCGAGATCAGGCCACGCCTTCCTCCACTGCGTCATCGCGTGCTCGTAGTCGGCAATCGTGTTGCACCGCAACGCATACAAGCGAGGGACACCGGTCGTGCGTTCAGCGTGCGCACGCTCATCGCGTGCCGCCTCGGCGAACATGTCGAGCTGCAGGCCGTGCGAGGACGGCGCGGTCGGCTTCATCGGGAGAGTGGTTGTGGTCATGACTTGACTGTACCCCATAGGGTGCATAATGTGAACCCTATAAGGTGCAGCACTCTGGTGGGTAAGACGCTCAGAACATGCACCACCACAGCAACATTCGACACAAAGGGAGCCTCGCATGTCGTGGAGCTACAGCAACATCGCCGCCAGCCCGAGCGCACGCGAGATCATCCGCGCCACCAACGTGCTCCAGAGCGGACATCCTGAGTTGGTACCCATCGAGCACGTGCACGCCATGGTCGATCTGACCTGGTCCCAGTGGGCGCTCGGTCTCGCCGAAATCCTCACCACCGGTATCGGGATCATCGTGGCCGATGACGAGAACCGCGAATGCCTGTTCCTGACCCGCACCCCGATCTACGCCGCCAACTGACGCCCCACGACGTCATCTGAGAGGACACCCCATGACGCGCCGCACATCGTCCGACCACGACGACATCGACCTGCTCGATCTGCTCGACGGCACCGCCGAGCGCATCGAGCAGCAACGTCGCCTCGAAGCCGAAATCGCGACCCTGCGCCAGCTGTGGGAGCAACGTCGCGCCGGTCGACCCGACGGCCAACCCGTACCGACCGGCGAGGACTGGTGTGGCCGCTGCGGGCAGAACACCTTCGACTACGGGCTGGTCATCAACCACGACCTGGGCTACCTCGGCTGCCCGGTCGAGGTCGACCCCACCTGGTCGACATACCAGTGCGTCGGCTTCCGAGGCGCCGTGGGCTACCCGTCAAGCACGCTCACCGTCGACGACCTCTGCGACCGCTGGGACCGCCAGTTCTTCCCCGACTGCGAATGCGGGCACCCCTGGGGAGTACACACCCACGCCGCCCACCCCACCTGGAGCTTCGCCTGCAACACCTCGTGCGGCTGCCCGATCTACCGCCAGGAGCCCTAACGGCCTACAACTCGGGTCCGTGATCCCGGGAACGTTCCACCCTCGGTGCCGACGTCCCACTGGATGTCTCGGGTACGGGTGTGCTCGGCGCCGAGCGTGGGGCGCGGGTGTCACCGAGCAGTTCTCCGATCGAGCGCGTTCTCTGCGAGGTCCACGCACCGTCGACGGGGTTCCACTGACCGTTCTCGGTCGCGTCCGTCAGGATCGGTTCGATGAGGCTGTTGGCGGCCGCGAGCGCGGCGTCGGCCTGGTGCAGGTGCGCCGGCAAGCCGCTGTGCGCGGCGCGCTCTGGGTAGTCGCGCTCCCAGGTCGGGTTGGGCAGCACCAGCGGCACCGGGATCGTCAGGTCGCGGCGCTGTTCCTGGTGGCGGATCGCAGCATGAAGCTGCTCGGCGTCGAAGTTCTGGGTGCGGGCGAGGATGACGAGGTCGACCAAATCGTGGGCGCGAGTGGAGGGGCTGTCGCCGTGGGTGCCGTGCAGCTCGTAGAGGGCGGCGACTTTGTCGGCGACTGCTTCGGCGGCGGCCTGCATCCGGATCACGGGCATGGGGTCGAGTTCGTCGAGCGCCAGCACCGGGCGCGGGCTGATCGTCTCGGGCGGTAGCAGCATCTCCCGGTGGGTGGCGATGTCGAGCGTGGCATCGGAGAAGCGTTGTCCGGCAATGTTGTAACGGATACGCCCGGCGAACAAGCCCGGGCTGCGGGTCGCGGTGATCGTGATGTCGAACTCGCCGAAGTCGCCGGGTCCGGGGTGGGCGGCCTGGCGCAGCGAGTGGTGCATGTGTTCGGCGTCGAGGCGGGTGGCCAGGTCGGCGTCGGTGGTGGGGCGGGCCTGGGTCGGCGCCCGGAATTGCAGGGCGCTGCCGCCGGTGAGGATCCACTGCTCGGCGTCGGGGGAGCGGAACAGCCGGGCCAGGAACAACTGGAGGGTCACGGTCTGAGCGAGCTCGTCGCGACTGAACCTGCTCGTCCGCGCTTGAGCGGACAGGCGGGCTTTCAGCCCGGCGCGGAACGCTTCTTCGGATGCATACGGCATCAGCCGACCAGCACCGGTTCGGCCGGCATCTGGGCCTGATCGAGCAACGAGGTGAACAGCTCGACGCCCGAAGCGTAGTTCCAGCGCGGTGCGGCCCGATCACATGCCGCGATCAGCTCGTCGGCGTCGACCAGCGATTCGGTCAGGCAGGTGTGTAGCGCGGTCCCGATGTGCCCGCCGTCGCCGTGGGTGAGCAGCAGGTCGGCCACGGTGCGTGCGGGGGTGGTCACCGGCAGTCCGTCGACGAGGTGCCAGTCGCGGCCGCGGTCACCGATCGGCCGGCGCCAGGTGCGCACCGAGGGGTCGCGGACGTTGATGCGGTGCGGGCTGCTCAGCTCGAGACCGGATGCGGTGATCGTTCCCAATCGAAGCACCTGGGCGGCGGCGGCGTGGCTCACCACGCTGTCAGGGTGGGTGCGGCGTTCGTCGATATCGGCGTCGGGGTGTAGCGCCAACCACTGTGCCGCCCAGTCACCGAGGGTCGTCCAGGCCGAGGACTCGGGGAGCTCGTAGACGCCGTGGTGGATCCGGACGATGGCCTCACGGGCAGCGAGGCGGGCCAGGACGTACGGTGCGACGCCGAGGTTGCGGGCCTGGGCGGTGGTGAACAGCCCGAACTGGCGATCCGCCAGCCCGCGGATCGCGCCCCACCGGTCAGCGTCGATCATGCAGCAATAATAGCAACGTGAGTGATCGGTGGGGCTTTCCGAGCTGTCCGAGCGCGGCCCGTTCGTGCGGGCTGGGCCGCGTGCCCCGGCACGGTGGTCACGGTGTGCCGGGGCGGTCGACGTCGTCATCCGCTGGTGGGGTGGAGAACTTCGCGTAGGCGGGTGCCGATCCACAGCGGGACGGGTGGGGTGACGGCGTTGCCGTAGCCGTCGATCTGGTCGCGGCCTTTGCCCCAGACGGTGAAGGTGCCTTTGTGGTCGCCGAAGTCGGGATCGAATCCGCAGCCGCGGCCGACCTCGTGCGGGGTCATCATGCGGAAGAAGCACTCATCGAGCGGGATGTCGGCGAGGGCGTCGCGCCAGTGAGGCAACGACCACCGAAACCACCTGCGTGGCAACACCGATGCGCGTTCATCGCGAGCGATCGCCGCAAGCATCGAGCAGTGGCGCCGAGCCTGCGGCCTCGCAGGCAGTGTCGACGCTGAACATGACGCGGCGGCCGCCCTTGTCGGGCTGGTCGAGCAAGCGATGCCCGAGCTGGCGCACACCGAGGTTGTCGAGCGGTCGTATTGCATCGACTGTTCAGCCTTCCTTGAATACATCAGTTCATGTACTGTTCGGATGTGGACATAGTGGTTGAGGCGCAGCATGACGCATTGACGAGGTTTGGACACGCACTATCCGACTCGACGCGCACGCAGGTGTTGGTGCGGTTGCGCCATGGTGGGGCCTATCCGGCAGATTTAGCTGAGGCGATGGGGGTGTCGCGGCAGACGTTGTCGAATCACCTGGCCTGCCTAAGGGGATGCGGTCTGGTGGTTGCGATACCTGAGGGCCGTCGGAGTCGGTATGAACTGGCTGACAGCCGGATTGGTCATGCGCTCGACGATCTACTCGGGCTGGTACTTGCGTTGGATGCTCCGTGCTGCTCCGAGGAGGCTTGCGATGGCGCGCATTAGTGAGGCAGCCCGTGACCTTTACCGGGCAGAGATGGCAGCGGCAGCTGTCACTGGGGTGGCCGAGCAGCGCTGGCGCCACCTTGAACGCGCGCACATCGTGTCCCAACCCGACCCGTGGTTACACACCCAGAATCACATTGCCATGTTCAGGTTCGCTGTGCGCCAGCATGATCGGCGCGAAGCACTCGGCCAGGTGGTGCGCATCATCGTCGCCGCTCCGGGGTCGTTGAGCGGACGTTACCCCGAGGGCAACACGGGACGGGTTTCCGTCGGTCTGATGCGCCCGATGCCGATTCCCGGCGATATCGCTTCTGCGTTGCGGTCGCCGTCGCCTACGCAGACACAGCAAGGCTGAGCTCGCGCTGCGCGTTGGCGGCAGTGGTACCGGGAATGGCGGCTCACCACTGAGGCTCGGGCGGCCTGCTAAAGCAGAGCTGCGAACATGATGCCTGTTCCACCGGCGGTCAATGCGTGGCATATCCACGGGGATCTGAGACGGGGGCGGCGAAGTGTCGTTACAGCGTTGGACATTGGTGGCGCTGGGGCCGCGGTGCGTGGCAGCTGAACCGACCGGGCTGCGCAGTAAATGGTGAGCGCGAGGAAACCGAGCACAAGTAGCAGCGTGACCGACCCCATCCACATGGGATTTGATGAGGCGCCGTGCATCTGCGCCATGTCGCTGAGGGCATCGGTTCCCGGCGGGCTGCCGTGGTGGGCGGGGGTAGCGGTAGCAGGAGCTGCGGAGGTGGCAGTGTGCCAGCCCATCACCGCGTACATCCAGACCATGGAGGCCATCATCACTGCGGTATAGACGTGGAGTAGGCGGTCGTCCGTCCCCCGCATCGCGAAGACGACCGCGGTCACAGTGCCGAGAGCGAAGAGCAGCTGCAGCGGTAGGAGTGGTAGCTGATTGCCTTGTGGCCACGCCATGACGATCATCGCCAGTGACATCAGGAGCATGAGGCAGTGCGTGATCGACAGTCTCAGCTCGGTGCGACGGGCGGCTAGGGTGCGGATGCTGTCGATAGCGCCCACCGCGAAAAGGGCGGTGACGATCCACCGCAGCAGTACGTCGTCGATCACCGGGTCCTCGATCCTCACGAGTTAACTACTATGCGCAGTAGTAGCATACGGTTGGTGGGTGAATCAAAGGCGTTGACGGAGGCGGTTACCCCGTCAATCGAGTCGCGACCGCAACGCGCAATTTCTCTTCGGGTGGTGGTGGCGCCGTTGCTGTTCGGTGGGCTGATGCTGTTGTTGGCGGTCTATGCCTGGGTGTCCGGCGCCGGTCGCTACGTCGAGAGTGCGGATCCATATCCTGGGGTGGGCACAGCTGTGGCCGATGTGGTGGGCAATTTTGTTGGCTTTGCATTGGCTGCGGTGGTGCTCGGGGAACTGGTCTCGGTGGTGCTCACCGCTGTACCTGACTCGCAGGGGTTTATCGACGCTGCGGTGTATCCGGTGTTTCGCCGCGTCCGTCGCGCCGCGGGGTGCTCTGTGGTTGTTGCGCTATTCATGGCTTTCACCGCGGCCGCGGACACCACTGGTGTGTCCGTGGGCGCGATGGTCTCGAGCGGCAAGGTCGGTTACGCGTTCAGTGTGAGTTTGCCGGCGCTGGCGTGGCTGGTGGTGGCGACAGCGGGTGTTGTGGTGCTGATCGGTTCGGTGTCGCTGCGGTGGTCGGCCCAGGTGGCGCTGGTGGTTCCCGCGGCGGTTTGTGTGCTCGCCCTGCCCGTGGTCGGCAATGCCGCGCAGGGACCTGACCACGATTACACGACCGGCGCGGTGATCGTCTTCGCGGTGAGCTTGGCGTTGTCGGTGGGGCTGCGGTGGGCTGACCGGTACCGGGTTCGCGGTCTGGGGTCGGCGACCATCGACGAGGCGGCCGACCGACGTGTTGGTGGCGTCGTCCTGGGCGCCGATGTGACGGCACTGGCGGGCGCGGTGGCTGTGACGCTGCTGCTGCGGACTCCCGATGTGTGGTCGTCGGCGTTCGGTCGCGCCGCGGGCCTGTTGGTGGCTGTACTGACGGTGCTGGTGATTGCCGACCTTGTGCGTTTGCGCCGGGGTGTGGTGACGCCGGTAACTGCTTCTGTCCTTGCCGCGGGGACCGCACTGGTGGCCGTGGCCTGCTGGGCGGTGATGGACACCAGGGTCGCACCCGGGTTGATTGCCCACCCATTCACGGCGTGGGATGTCTACCTGGGTTATTCCCTTCCTGGCCCGCCTGATGTCGTATCGCTGGTTTCGCTGTGGCGTGTTGATCTCGTGGTGGGTGTGGCGGCGGTGGTGGGTGCCGTGGGGTATGTCGTCGCCGCCCGGCGGGAGCGGGCAAGTGGACACCGGTGGCCGATCCGGCGAACGGTGTCGTGGGTGGTGGGGTGCGCTGTGGTGGTGGTGTCCACCAGCTCGGGGCTGAAAGCCTACGGCAACGCGCTGTTCAGTGTGCACATGGCCGAACACACGGCTTTGACCATGATCGCGCCCGTCCTGCTGGTGGGTGGTGCACCGATCACTTTGCTGTTGAGGGTGCTGCCGACGACCGGAACCACCGGTGGCGCGGCGTGCCGGCGGGCGCTGCTGATCGTGCTCAGCTCGCGGGGCCTGCAGCTGGTGCTCAATCCGGTTGCCGCGTTCGCGTTGTTCGTGGGCTCGTCGTATCTGGTGTACTTCACACCGGTGTTCGACGTCCTCGTCCGCTACCACTGGGGGCACGTCGTGATGAGCGTGGTGTTCCTGGCCACCGGCTACCTGTTTTTCTGGGTGACTGTGGGGATCGATCCTGGACCCAGGCGGTTACCATTTCTGGCGCGGCTTGGTCTGCTGTTCGCCGTGATGCCTTTTCATGCCTTCTTTGGTATCGCGGTGATGACCTCCACCACGGTGATCGGGAGTCCTTCTACAGTCAGTTGCAGCTGCCGTGGAATCCCGATCTAGCTCGCACGCAATGGGTGGGTGGTGTGGTGGCTGCGGTGATCAGTGAGATTCCGATGGTGCTGGTTTGCGTGGTGCTGTCGGCGCAGTGGGTGCGTGCCGAACGCCGACCCGATCGGTCCGAGTCCGCGGCCATTGATGCCGGCACCTCCCACACCGTCGCTGCGATGGTCTCGCAGTTGGCCCAGCCCCAGCCTCTGTCACCCTCAGCGGTCTATACGCGCGAAGTTCTGCAAACGCAGGCTGTTGGAGACGACGAAGAACGATGACAAAGCCATTGCGGCCCCGGCGATCAGAGGATTGAGCAGTCCAGCGGCAGCCAGCGGCAGCGCGGCGAGGTTGTAGCCGAACGCCCATGCCAGATTGGTGCGCATCGTGCGTCGTGTGGCCGAGGCGAGTTGCAGCGCCAGAGCGACGGCGGTGAGGTCATCGCGCACTAACACGATGTCGGCGGCGCCGATAGCAACATCGGTGCCGCGTCCGATCGCAATGCCCAGATCAGCCGAGGCGAGTGCAGGCCCGTCGTTGATGCCGTCGCCGACCATCGCCACACCGGCGCCACTACTGCGCACGTTGTCGATGATGGCCACTTTCTCGGCCGGGAGCACCCCGGCGATCACGTCGTCGATGCCGACCTGCTCCGCGGTGCGCTGCGCTGCGCCGGCGTTATCACCGGTGACCAGGAACGTGCGAATTCCCATGCGGTGCAACTCATCGACCGCCTGGCGGGCAGAGGGTTTGATGCCATCCCGAATGTCGATCAGGCCCCGGACTGCATCATCGGCTGCGACATAGACCGCGGTGCCCCAGAGCGCTCGATGTCAGCGCGCCGCGCGTCGATCACGGCGGGCACCGCGGCGCTACTGGCGATCCATGCCGGGGAACCCACCTGCACCTTCACACCGTCGATCACCCCTCGCACGCCGCTACCAACGTCGGTGACCACCTCGTCGACCGGTGCGGCAAGCGACTGCGAACCGGCCGCGGCAGCGATAGCGGTGGCGATGGGGTGGCTGGTGTGCTGCTCGAGTGTCGCCGCCCAGTCCAGGATCAGCTCGGCACTGTCGTCGTCGACGGTGTACACGCCGGTGACGTGTGGCTGCCCGTTGGTGAGGGTGCCGGTCTTGTCGAAGACCACCACATCGATCGTCCCGGACAGTTCCAACGCGGCGTGTCCTTTGAGGAAGATGCCCAGTTGAGCGCCTCGCCCGGTAGCGATCACCAACGCCATGGGCATGGCCAGGCCCAGGGCGCACGGACAGGCGATAATCAGCACGGCCACCGCGGCACTCACGGCGTGCTCCCATGACGCCCCGGTGAGCGACCAACCCACGAGAGTGGCTGCGGCTAGGGCGATGACACACGGAACGAAGATCGCGGCGATACGGTCGGCGACGCGTTGAGCGCGAGCCTTGGCTGTCTGCGCGCTGTCGACCAGCGCGATCATCTCGGCCAGGCGGGTGTCGTCACCGACTGCGGTGACTTCGACGCGTAGTCGCCCGTCGAGGCACGTCGTGCCCCCGACGGCGGTGGAGCCTTGCTCGGCTGACACCTGAACCGGCGTCGTCTCACCGGTCATGGCGCTGAGGTCCACACTGGCGGCGCCCTCGATCACCTGCCCATCTGATGGAATGGTCTCTCCCGGCAGCACGATGAGTCGTTGCCCCACTTTGAGTTCCGCGAGGGGTATGAGCATGGTCGTGTCCCCTGCGCACTCGACTCGGGCGTCGGTGGCACGCAGAGCGGCCAGCGCCGTCAGTGCTTGAACAGCTTGTGCCCGGGCACGCGCCTCGTAGTAGCGTCCTGCCAGCACGAAGACGGTGACACCGGCTGCAACTTCGAGATAGATGGAGTCGCTGGAAAAGATTGCCGACCACACCCCCTGGCCTGCGGTCGAGGTCGCTTCGGCCGAGAACATCGAGTACACCGACAGTGCGGTCGCGGCCAGCACTCCCAGCGAGACGAGGGTGTCCATCGTGGCCACGCCGGTCCGCAACGTGCGCACCGCGGTGCGGTAGAAGGGCCACGCGCAGTAGGTCACCACCGGCGCGGCAAGCGCCACCAACACTGCTTGCCAGCCGGGAAAGCGAAGGTCGGGGACGACAGCAAGCACCACGGAGAGGTTGGCCAGGGGCACGAACAGGGCTAGCGCGACGATCAGCCGGGTGAACAGTGCCTTCGCAGTCGCTGAATCTTCGTTGACGGCAGGGGCCTGCTCGGACAGTTCCGCAGCCGCATACCCTGCTGTGTGCACGGCGTCGATAGCATCGGCGACGTGTGCGTGGGTATCGAGTTCCACGGTGGCTCGCCGTGTGGCGTAGTTGACCGAGGCGCGCACGCCGTCGAGCTTGTTGAGTTTGCGTTCCACCCGAGCTGCGCACGCACCGCAGGTCATCCCGCCCACATCGAGTTGGATGCGGCGTGTTGGGTGCGTGTGGTCAACGAGGTCGGTCACGGGTGGGCGCTTTCAGTAGGCGGTGAGGGTCCGGCACCGCAAGATGCGAGGGCCCCCGTGGGGCAGTGGCAGCAGGGCTGAGGCAACCAGGCTTCGGCTACTAAGCAGGGTAGTTTGTTCTAGACTGGCAGCAAATACGAGGCGATCAGGCAGGCGACGGTGACTCAGTTGGGTTCGTTGGAACGCGCGGTGATGGATGTGCTGTGGGGCGCTTCGGCGGCGATGAGTGTGCACGACATCGTCGATGCGCTGGCCGACCGCGACTTGGCGTACACGACGGTGTTGACCGTGGTCACCAATCTGCACAAGAAGGGCTTCGCGGGTCGCGAGAAGATCAGCCGCGCCTATCGGTACTTCCCGTTGCAGTCGCGGGAGGAGGCGACGTCGCAGACACTGCGGCAGGTGCTCGATGCCAGCGGCGATTCGACGGCGGTGCTGATGCACTTCGCCCGGATGGTTACTCCCGAGGAGCGCGCGGTCCTCAGCGAGCACCTGTCCCGGACGCGGACGGATCGTCCGAGGAAGCGCTGAGAGTGTGAGCGTCGCATTGGCCCACCTGGTGGGCGCGGCCGTGCTGGGCGTGTTGGGTCCCTACGTTCTCGACCGATTGCCCCAGCGATGGTCACCGCGGGTACTGATCACCGCCTGGGTCAGCAGTATCGCCACGGCGGTGGGATTGTTGATTCTGTCGGCGCTGTCGGCGTTGTGGCCGGATCCGCCGCCGGCCGAACGCTTCGTTGACACCTTGGCTCGGTGCGCGGGAGCTGTCCTGCACGCGGTGCGCGACGATTTCAGCCAGGTGTATGGCATTGCCGTGGCCGTGGTGGTGATCGCCGCGGTCGCTCGCACCGCGATGTCGTGCGCTCGTCACACCCGCGATGTGCATCGCGTGCACCGTCTTCATCGCGATGTCGTTGCTGTGGTGGGCAGTACCGAACCCGACACCCCCGACGTGCTCTGGATCGATCATCCCCACCCCATGGCGTACTGCGTCGGCGGGCGCAGTGGTTTCGTTGTGGCAACAAGTGCGCTGCGCACAGACGTGCCCGCCGAGGCGCGGGCCGCAGTACTGGCGCACGAGTTCGCCCATCTGAGGTCGCGGCATGACCGCGTTCTGGCGGTCTGCGATGTGATGGCACGTGCTCTGCCCTTTGTGCCGCTGTTTCGCCGGGCGCCGACGGCAGTCGCGGCCTTGATCGAAGCAGATGCCGACATGTCGGCTGCTCGGGTGACCAGCACGGCTGCCGTGCGCAGCGCACTCGCGCATGTGACCGGCCAGGGTGTAGGCCCCGGGACCCCCATGCCGCACTCGACGCGCTACCGATTGCTAATGCTCGAGAACGGCGCGATCGAGCCGACGAAGTCGACCTACGCTGCGGCGAGCGTGTTGCCCCTCCTGGGTGCTGCGTTGTGTACGGCTGCGGCACTTCCGGTGTTGTCGGTTCTCGTGCATGGGCTTACCGCATAAGTCCCGGTCACGCCCTGTTCGCTCCTCAGTGGCTGCGGCTCGACGCCCGTGGGTGTCGCGCCTGGCTGCGCCACCGGTAGCGGAGGCTGTTCACCGGGTGCTCGTCTCAGCGTGTCGATCGCAGCTGCCTGCGCGGGCGGCACACCCAGTCAGTCGCGCTATCGCGACACCCTGCGTGTTCGGTACCAAATACATGGTGTGCGGTGCTGAGCAGCGCCAACCGATGCTCGACCGGGACCGCTAACCCTTGCTCCACCAGCCGATTCGCTCTCGGTCAGGCCCGGTGATCTTGGGAAAGGCCCGGTGGCTCGTGGTCTCGCCTGACGCGGCGTAGCGACGGGTCTCTCCGCGGCCGCGGGGGTCGGTGGTGAGGTGCTTCGGCTACGGCCGCGCCGCACGGCCTCGTGCTGGTTGCATTGCGCGGGTCGCGACCGCGGCCGCACCGCGGGCCGCACACGTTGCCGCGGTCGCCGCGATCAGCCACAGCAGCAGGGGAGTGCCCTGAGCGAGGACAGAACCTGCGAGCAGGGTCAGCGCAAAGGTCATCACCGCGGTGTAGCCGACTGCGAGGATGGCGAACCACCGCGGAACGGTCAGCGGGCGGCGCGTTCGCGGGACGGCCTGGTCGAGGGCAGGGTAGGGGTAGTTGCTCACGGTCGGCTCTCCGGGTCGGGATCTGTAGATGCTTCGTGGTCTCCGGTGGTCAGCGGCGCACGGCGGACTTCTTCGGCCGCCTCGCTGGGTTCACCGTGCCGTGTGCCGACGTGGGCTTCGGCGCGCAGCCGCTCCACCATATGCGGGTAGTGCAGTTCGAACGCCGGACGCTCCGACCGGATGCGGGGCAGTTCGGTGAAGTTGTGGCGCGGCGGCGGGCAGCTGGTGGCCCACTCCAGGGAGTTGCCGAAGCCCCATGGATCGTCGACGGTGACGACCTCGCCGTAGCGGTAGCTGCGGAAAACGTTCCACAGGAACGGCAGTGTCGAGACGCCGAGGACGAACGCGCCGGCGGTGGAGATGATGTTGAGCGTGGTGAAGCCGTCTGAGGGCAGGTAGTCGGCGTATCGGCGGGGCATGCCTTCGGCTCCGAGCCAGTGCTGCACCAAGAAGGTGAGGTGAAAGCCAATGAACGTCAGCCAGAAATGGATTTTGCCCAAGCGTTCGTCGAGCAGTCGTCCGGTCATCTTCGGGAACCAGAAGTAGATGCCGGCGTAGGTGGCGAACACGATCGTGCCGAACAGCACGTAGTGGAAGTGGGCGACCACGAAGTAGCTGTCGGAGAGTTGGAAGTCGATCGGCGGGCTGGCCAGGAGCACACCGGTGAGTCCGCCGAACAGGAAGGTGACCATGAAGCCGACCGAGAACAGCATCGGGGTTTCAAAGGTCATGTGGCCCCGCCACATTGTGCCGATCCAGTTGAAGAACTTCACGCCCGTGGGTACCGCGATCAGGAAGGTCATGAAGGAGAAGAACGGCAACAGCACGGCGCCAGTGACGTACATGTGGTGTGCCCACACCGCGACCGACAGGGCGGCGATGGCGAGGGTGGCGTAGACCAGTCCTGAGTACCCGAACAACGGTTTACGGCTGAAGACCGGGAAGATTTCGGAGACGATGCCGAAGAACGGCAGCGCGATGATGTACACCTCGGGGTGACCGAAGAACCAGAACATGTGCTGCCAGAGAATGGCGCCGCCGTTGGCCGGATCGAACAGATGCGCGCCGAACTGGCGGTCGACTTCGGCGCCGAGTAATGCCGCGGTGAGCAGCGGGAACACCAGCAAGATCAGCACACTGGTGACCAGGATGTTCCACGTGAAGATCGGCATACGGAACATCGTCATTCCCGGTGCGCGCAGACAGATGACCGTGGTGACCATGTTGACCGCGCCCAGGATGGTGCCCAGACCAGACACGGTCAGTCCGAGGAACCACATGTCGGAGCCGACGCCGGGTGAGTGGATGGCGTCGCTGAGCGGGGTGTAGGCGGTCCAGCCGAAGTCCGCGGCGCCACCTGGGGTGATGAAGCCGGCAATCGCGATGGTCGAACCGAAGACGAACAGCCAGAAACCCAGTGCGTTGAGCCGCGGGAAGGCGACGTCGGGAGCGCCGATCTGCAGGGGCAGTACGAAGTTGGCGAAGCCGATCACGATGGGGGTGGCATACATCAGCAGCATGATCGTGCCGTGCATGGTGAACAGCTGGTTGTACTGCTCGGTCGAGAGGAATTGCATGCCCGGCGTCGTGAGTTCTCCGCGCATCAGCAGCGCCATCAGTCCGCCGATGAGGAAGAACCCGAAGCACGCGACGATGTACATCATGCCGATCAGCTTGTGATCGGTCGTGGTCAGCATCGTGTAGATGAATGACCCTTTGGCCTTTCGCCGCTCGGGATAGGGCCGCGTGGCGACCACCTCGGGCGGGCGCGGGGACACCGCGGTCATGAGGCCTCCATCTGACTTGAAAAAATGGCGGCCCTGATCGAAGCAACACGCGCATCGTGCGTGCGACTTCCCGGGCCGTTACTACGGACTGTAGTCGATTAACTACTAGGTAGCATAGTTGATACTGGAATTCCGAGTCGCAACCGGGAGGCGACAGGACCGCGACGAAAGGTCGCCTCCCTCATTGAGATCGGCCCGACCGGTCCGCCGCGGCCGTGCGCCGCGCCCACCCTTACCGCCAGAGGTCTGCGCTTCCGGTGCCCGACGGTTCGTTGGGCGTGATAGTAGGTTCGGCGTCGCTGTCGGAGGGCAGACTGACGCCGCGTTCGGCGAGCCATCGCACCGGGTCGAGGGCGGCGCCGGATGCATCAGCAACCTCGAAGTGCAGATGAGGCCCGGTCGAGTTACCGCGATTGCCCACCGTGGCAATGGGTTGACCGACCGTGACCGGCGCTGCCGCGTCGATGAGATTGTCGTCGTTGTGGCCGTAGGTCGTGATTGTTCCGTCGGCATGCCGGATGCGTACCCACAACCCGAAGCCTTCAGCTGGCCCCGAGTTGATCACTTCGCCGTCGGTGACCGCGAAAATCGGTGCCCCCAGGTCGTTGCCGATGTCCATACCCTGATGGCCGCGGCCGTCACCGAAGGTGGAGGTCACTCGGCCGTTCGTGGGAGCGACCACCGACCCCGGCGACGGCGACGAATAGACGGGTGGACCAGCTGGTGCCGGGTGCGCAGCCGCGGGATCGTGGGGACGCATCTCGAAAGCCAGAAGCGCCAGCAGCCGCCCGATCGGCAGCGCGTCGACAATCAGTTCGGCGGCTGCTCGTCCCGCGCCGAGCACGGCGGCGAAGCATCCCACCGCAGTGATGGGATCCTCGGCTGGCACTGGCGGCTCGACTGGGCGCGCTCGATCGGCCAGACATGTGCTGACTGTTCGGATCTCGTCGGCGAGGGTTCCCATCGCCGGGCCGCCCAGTGTCGCCGAGATCGTCTCGGCGACCAGTTGGGCGAACTGCTGAGTCACGTGGGTGGCATCGGCGTCGGCTCGCGCTCGAGCGTCAATTGAGAAGCTCAGCAGAACCGCAGCAACGATTCCCGCGACCCCCAGTCTCAGACAGGGCCGTGGAGCGCCGCAGCGGCGGGTGAGGGACGACATAGGCATGCCAGCGAGACCTTCCGGAGACGGGCGCGACGCACTGACGTTCAGCACCACACGCCAGGTGCACATGAGGCCACGATCGGCAGCCCTCCGTTCGAACCATAGGCCCCACAGGTCACAGCAGTAACACGATCTGATTGAGTGCCCATCGCAATCGCGGGCCTCTACTACTAGGTGATGTAGTTGCGGATGCGCAGTGACTGCCAAGCCGGAAACTCGCCCTGAACACAGGGTAATTGCAGGTGAGCGCATCTCTTACACGAGGTGACGCCGCAAAATGCACGTCGCGAGAAGTGGGGTTCCGGTCGGTGGATGTCACAAAAACTATGGTCATGTTGACAATTCGAATGGTGATCTACCACGCTGCGTAGTAGATCAACGTCGAGGAGTGCTGGTGCAGCAGGGGAGAAGGGTATCCGCGGTGCGGGCGGCGGTCCTGGCGCTGATATGCGTGGTGCCGTGGGTAGCGTCGGGTTGTGGTAGCGCTGGCGACGACGCCGTTGCGCAGGGGGGAACCTTTCAGTTCGTCTCGCCCGGCGGGCAGACGGTCATCACCTACGATCCGCCCTCGAGCCGTCAGCGGATCGCTGACGTCTCCGGCCCTGACGTGGTGACCGACCAGACCATCGGACTCGACGACTTCGCAGGCAAAGTCGTCGTCATCAACGTCTGGGGTTCGTGGTGTGGACCCTGCCGGGGAGAAGCCGACGACCTCGAGCATGTCTACGCCCAGAACAAGGCCTCGGGAGTCGAGTTCCTCGGTATCAATCTGCGCGATAACCGGCAAGCGGCGAAGGACTTCATGATCGACAGAAAGGTCGCCTTTCCCTCGATCTACGACTTTGCCGGTCTGACCCTGGCTGCGCTGACCACCCCAACGTCGGTGGTGCCGACCACCATCGTGCTCGACCGCGACCACCGTCCGGCCGCGGTGTTCCTCAAGGCCATTACCGCCGACGAACTCGGGTCAACAGTTCAGCGAGTCCTCGCTGAGCCTGTGGCACAACCCCAATGACCCCGCAGTCGGTCGAAGTGCAGGCTGCGGTCGGCGAGACGTTTGCCGACCTCGTCGCCAGCGGTCCGCTCCTGCTGGCGCTGCTTGCGTGTGTGATCGCCGGGCTGGTGTCGTTCGCCTCACCGTGCGTGGTCCCCCTCGTTCCGGGGTATCTGTCGTATCTGGCTGGCGTGGTCGGCGCCGAGGCGCCTGCGGTGTCGGTGGGGGAGCCGAACAAGCGGGGTCGTTCGCGCGTGGCGCTCGCCGCAGGCCTGTTCGTCCTCGGTTTCACGGTGGTCTTCGTGGCAGCGACCGCCACCGTACTCGGAGTCACCACCACTTTCGTGGTGAATCGTGAAGTCCTCCAACGCATCGGCGGCGTGGTCACCATCATCATGGGCCTGGTGTTCATCGGGCTGGTGCCGGCACTGCAACAGGAACGACGGTTCGCCCCCCGCCGCGTCTCCAACATCGCCGGCGCTCCGCTGCTCGGCGGGGTCTTTGCACTCGGGTGGACCCCATGCCTAGGGCCCACGCTCGCGGCGGTCATTGCGACGGCCAGCGGCACCGAAGGTGCCACCGCAGCCAAGGGCGTCGCGCTGATCGTGGCGTACTGCGCGGGCCTTGGTATTCCTTTTGTCGTGCTTGCGTTTTCCTCGGCATGGGCGTTGCGCAGCCTCGGCTGGTTGCGGACCCACGCCCGCATGATCCAGATCGTCGGCGGCGCCATGATGATCGCGGTAGGTATCGCCTTGATCACCGGCCTGTGGGATCAATTCATCGTGTGGGTCCGCGACGCGTTCATCACCGATACCCAACTACCCATCTGACTACCCATCTGAGGCCTGTAGTGGCGGCGCCGGTTCGACGGACCCAACACCACCGGCTTCCGGTCACCGCACCGTCACGAGACCCAACACCACCGGCGTCACGCCGCCGACGTCGGGCCATCTCAGCACATCCCGATTCAGTCGTGACGTGATCCGCCGGTTCCGTTCCGCCCCGGTCTGTCATATAGTCACATGCGCATGTATTGATATATGTGGACAGCGTAGCTATCTGGGTGTGGATGAGAGGGAGTACGACGCATGGGAGCCGGACACAATCACGGACCAACCGACCCCGCATCCAGCGACTCGTCGCTGCGTGTCCGGTTGGCGATCGCGTTTGCTCTGACGGGGATCATTGTCGTGGCCCAGCTTGTCGGGTCGGTGATCACGGGAAGTCTGGCGCTACTGACCGACACCGCGCACGCCGCGACAGATGCGATCGGTTTAGCGGTCGCGCTCGTCGCAGCAACCGTGATGCACCGCCCGGTCAACAAAACCCGCACCTGGGGACTGCGGCGCATCGAGGTCATCGCCGCTCTGGGGCAGGCCTCGCTGCTGCTCGCTGTGGGCCTCTACGCTGCTGTCGAAGGCGTACGACGACTGTTCTCGCCACCCGAGGTGCCCTCGACCGAACTCCTGCTCTTCGGAGTCATCGGACTCGTGGCGAACATCGTCGCCATGCTCGTGCTCGCCTCGGGACGCGGCGCCAACTTCAACATGCGAGCGGCGTTTCTGGAGGTCCTCAACGACGCACTGGGATCGCTGGGTGTGATCGTCGCCGCAATCGTCATCGCTACCACCGGTTTCCAACAAGCTGACGCGCTGGCCGGGTTGTTCATCGCCGCGCTCATCGCACCCCGCGCCCTCAAACTCATGGCCGAGACGACGCGGGTGCTGATGGAATTCACCCCGAAAGGGATCGATCTCGACGACGTCAGGGCCCACATCCTCGAGATGGACCGTGTGCACGACGTGCACGACCTTCACGCATCGACGGTGGCCACGGGCCTACCGATCATCAGCGCTCACATTGTGGTCGATGACGACTGCTTCCAGGACGGCCACGCCCCCACCATGTTGGATGACATCCGGACCTGCGTGGCGACCCACTTCGCCATCTCCTTCGAGCATTCCACCTTCCAGCTCGAGACCAGCGCCCAGCGCCACCACGAGGAAGCGTTAGCCACCCATCACCCGTGAGGGATCACATCGGCGTCACACCACACCTGCGGTCTGCGCGAGTGCGGATCTCTGCTACGCGAGTCTGCCGTCTCGGGCCGGGCGCTGCCCCGGAGGTGTCACATCAGCGTCGACCAGTACCACCAGAAACGGTGGGCGATCAGGGCGATCACTGCCAGCACCCACACCAGCGGTACCACGGTGTGCACCGTGAGGATCGCATCGAGGGCTCGGCGCGCTGTCCCGGGTGGGCAGAAATGGTCGGCATTGCGCAGGCTCACATACCAAAAGGCAACCACGACAACCACCCACACGGCCATGCAGTACGGACAGAGCGCGTTGATTCGGTACAGGCTCTGGAAGATCAGCCAATGGACGAACACCACCGCACCCGTCAACCCACTCTGCAGCCCGATCATGACCCAGGTGGGCGGCCGGCTCCCCATCAGGACCGCGACAGCAATCAGCGCGGAGAAGCCGGCAATTCCGATCAGTGAGTTGGGAAACCCGAAGACGACCGCCTGGGGGGTGTCCATCACCGATCCGCAATTGACGATCGGGTTGATACTGCAGGTCGGTGTGTACGCCGGATCGGTTGCCAGTTCGAACTTTTCAACCGTCAGCGTGAACGCAGCGATGAGCCCGATACTTCCGCAGACCGCAAGGATCCACGCGAGCAGTCGCGGAGACACTGGGAATCGTGTAGCTGCCGCCGTGGGCGAGGATGGCGAGGCCTGGCGGGGTGGTGGTGGGACGGTCACTGGCGTAGTGCGGATTCGAGCGCCGAGCTCAGATCGTCATAGCTCTCGGGTTTGATGAGTTCGTCGTTGATGAAGAAGGTGGGTGTGCCGGTGACACCTAGCGCTTTGCCGTCAGCGACATCGCGGTCGATGAGTTCGCGGGTGGCCTGCGAGTTGTAGTCGGCGGCGAATCGATCCATGTCCAGACCGAGCTCCTGGGCATAGGAGAAGAACAGATCGTCCAGCGGTACCCGCTGCTCACCCCAGCTGCGTTGGGTGTCGAACATCTTGCGGTACATCGGTTCGAACTGGCCTTGCTCGGCCGCGGCGGCAACGGCCCGTGCCGCGCGGTCAGCGTTGAAATGCCCGGGGAGCGGGAAGTAGCGGACCACGAACGTGACCTGATCGCCGTATGTTTGGCGAAGCTGCTCCACCGCCGGGTATGCCGCCCCGCACCCTTCACATTCGAAGTCCAGGAATTCCACGAATGTTGCCTTGGACTCGGTCGGAGTCGATAGACGTGGGGAATCATCCCGTACCGTCATGCTCGCCTGGGCGTCGGCCTGTTCGCTGTCGCCGGCCCGGGACACCACGAACACCACTGTCAGCGCCAGGCAGAACACGATCACCACGGCGAGTGAGATCTTGACGTTGCGGCTCACCGGGGCACCCTCGACTCGAGTCGAACCTTCAGCGCTTGACCTGCCACGATGTTCACTCCCGTCAAACTACTACTACGTTAGCTAGTAGTTTACAGGCGCGCGGCCCCGGCCGGGCGCCCGCGGGCGGATCGGTGCGCTCGACAAACTTCGGTGAGGGGTGCGGTGCGCGGTGGTGAGTTCTTCGGGTGCTCGGCGGGCCGGTGCGTCGTTTCCACCGATGCTTCATCCGGTGTTGCGCAGCGCTGCTGCGGTCGGCGCCGGCGGCATGCTGTATGTGAGTTTCCCTCCGCGTCAGCTGTGGTTCCTGGCCCCGTTGGCTATCGCGGTTCTGGTGGTGACGCTGCGGGGGCGGTCGTTGTGGGCGGCATCCGGCTATGGCTATCTGGCTGGGCTGGGGTTTTTCGTGCCTTTGCTGCCGTGGGTCGGCATCTATGTGGGTGCGGTGCCGTGGCTGGTCTTGGCAGCAGTCCAGGCGGTGGCGTTCGGGGTCTTCGGGGTGTTGGCAGCGGCACTGGGCAGATGGCGCGGCGCGCCGGTGTGGTTGGCAGGCGCCTGGGTGGCAGTCGAAGCTGTTCGTTCCCGGATACCGTTTGGCGGTTTCCCTTGGGGCCGAATCGCATTCGGTCAACCCGACGGGTTGCTCCTGCCGTTGGCGGCGCTGGCCGGCGCGCCGGGGTTGTCGTTCGTTGTGGTGCTGCTCGGCGCGGCCCTGGCCGCGGCGGCGGGGGCGGTGGTCCGCCGGCAGCCTCAAACGTTGGCCGGGCCTGCGGCCACGGTTGCCGTGATTGGACTGCTGGTGTGGACGATGACGCCCGCGGGGGGAGGCGATGACGCGGGGGAGCGGTCGGTGACGGTGGCAGTGGTGCAGGGCAATGTGCCGCGGCTGGGGTTGGATTTCAATGCTCAGCGGCGCGCAGTGCTCGACAATCATGTCCAACGCACCCTCGACCTGGCAGAGCAGGTCCGCTCTGGGCGGGTCGTGCGTCCCGATGTGGTGGTGTGGCCGGAGAACTCATCCGACATCGACCCGTTCGGTAACCGCGATGCTGCGGCGCAGATTGATCGTGCCGCGCGGGCGATCGGGGTGCCGATCCTGGTGGGAGCGGTGATCGCCGGGAGCAACGGCACGTCCCGCAACACGTTGGTGGTGTGGGATCCGGTTACCGGTCCTGGTCAGGAGCACGACAAACGTCAGCTGGTGCCGTTCGGGGAGTACTTGCCGCTGCGGGAACTGATGACACAGCTGTCGTCCTACGCCAGCCGGGCCGGCAACTTCGTTCCTGGCACGGGCAATGGTGTCGTCGATCTTGCAGGTGTACCGGTGGCGGTGGCGACCTGCTACGAAGTCGCGTTCGACGATCTGGTGACCGACTCGGTGCGCGCCGGCGCGCAACTGATCGCCGTACCGACCAACAACGCGACGTTCGGGCGCACCGAGATGACCTACCAGCAACTCGCGATGTCGCGGGTGCGGGCAGTCGAGCACGGTAGGGCGGTGGTCATCGCAGCAACCAGTGGGGTGAGCGCGATCATCGAGCCTGATGGGACCGTTGCACAACGCACAGCGCTGTTCACCCCTGATGTCCTCATCGCGCGGGTGCCGCTGGGGACAACGACGACTCTGGCGACGCGGATCGGAGCAGCAGGAGAAGGGATCTGTGCTGCCGCGGTCCTGGCGGCACTGGTTGTACGCACGTGGAGATCACGCCAACGCACCTGACGCGGCGTGGTTGCTTCAGTGGCGTTCGCGATGGGGCGTTGGTGAGCTACTCGGTGCGTCATCGGCGTCATCCGACGGGCTCGAACAGCAGCTGCACCCTGGTTCTGTAGTGGCAGCACAACTCGTGCTGGTCGCCGCGCCGCGTAATCGTGGAGTCGGCAGCAGGGGCACCTCGGGCACCGGCCGTGGCTGATCGGTGGTGGTGGCGGATACCGGGGCGCAGCAGGCGTCGCCTGTGTCGTTGTAGGGCGCCACCGAGATGTTGAGCTTGCCGGGGGTTACCCGGGGCATGGCACCGGTGCCTGGCAGTGCTTTCGTCCGGGCAGCGCGAATCGCGTTGGCGATCACCAGCACTTCTGCGAGTTCGTGGACGAAGACCACCGTGGCCAGGCCGAGGACGCCCGTGGCGGCCAGCGGAATCAGCACACCGATGATGGCCAGAGAGAATCCTATGTTCTGCACCATGATTCGGCGTGCGCGCCGAGCGTGGGACAGCACGTGGGGGAGATGGCGGAGATCTTCGCCCATCAACGCCACATCGGCGGTTTCGATGGCGACGTCGGTACCCATCGCTCCCATTGCGATTCCGACATCGGCGGTGGCCAACGCTGGGGCGTCGTTGACGCCGTCGCCGACCATGGCGATCGCCCGCCCGCGCGCCAGCGTGGGCAGCAAGTCGGCTTTGTCTTCGGGAAGCAGTTCGGAATGGACGGTGCTGATTCCGGCCGCCGTGGCCAAGGCGTGTGCGGTGCGATCGTTGTCCCCGGTCAGCATGACCGAGTTGACACCCAGCGCCGTCAGCTGAGCGACCGTTTCAGCGGCCTCGGGGCGAAGCTCATCGCGGACGGCGATGGCGGCGACGACGGTGCCATCGCGTTCGATCAGCACGACGGTGGCACCGTCGCTCTGCAACCGGGTGACCTCGCCGGCGAGCGCGCCAGGATCGAGCCACCCGGGTTTGCCCAGGCGCAGTTGCTGTCCGCGTATCTGGCCGGTGAGTCCGTGACCGGCGATCGCGGTGACGTCCTCGGCAGGTGAGTCCAGGGCAGGTGCGGCCGCGAGAATGGCGCTCGCCAGCGGGTGCTCGCTGCGTGCCTCGAGCGCGGCGGCATAGGACAACGCGTCTTCGCGGGTGATCTCGGGTGTGCTCACCACGGCGATGACCTCCGGAGTGCCGCGGGTCAAGGTGCCGGTCTTGTCCAGTGCGACGACGCGGACCCGTCCCAACTCCTCTAGTGCAGCACCGCCTTTGACCAGTGCGCCATGGCGGCTGGCGGCGCCGATCGCGGCGACCACCGTCAGCGGCACCGCGATCGCTAACGCACACGGGGACGCGGCAACGAGGACTACCAGGCCGCGTTCGAGCCACAGCAGGGGATCACCGAGCAGCGCACCGATACCTGCCACGAGCGCCGCGAGCACCATGATGGCGGGGACCAGGGGGCGGGCGATGCGGTCGGCGAGACGTTGGCCGGCGCCTTTGCGTTCCTGCGCTTGCTCGACGATGTGAACGATGCGGGCCAGGGAACTATCCGCGGCGCGGGCGGTCACGCGGACTTCGATCGCACCGCCACCGTTGATGGCGCCGGCGTAGAGCAAGTCGCCCGGACCCGCCTCCACCGGAACAGATTCGCCGGTGATCGCCGACATATCCACGCTGGTAGTGCCCGCGGTGATCGTCCCGTCGGTCGACGCGCGCTCACCGGGACGCACCACCAGCACATCGCCGATGATCAACTCATCAGGGGACACGGTGATCTCGCGACCCTCACGAATCACCGACGCGGTCGGTGGAACCAGCGCGAGCAGTGCCCGCAGCCCGCGCCGGGTCTTGGTGACCGCGTAATGCTCGAGTCCTTCAGCGACCGAGAACAAGATTCCCAGCAGCGCAGCCTCGGGTATTTGGCCCAGCGCCACAGCCCCGATCGCGGCGATCGTCATCAGCGTTCCGACACCGATGCGCCCGTGGCGCAGCGACCTCAGCGTCGACGGCACGAACGTTGAGGCAGCGACGACGACCGCGACCAGTTCCACGACGATGCCCGCGGTCTCTGACAGAGAGCCTCCGATGATCCAGCCGAGCGCGAGGAACACTGCTGCGGCGGCGGCGAAACGCAGCTCGCGCACCTGCCACAACCGAACCGGGCCCTGATCGACCTCGGCGTCGAGGTCGGCGGGATCTGATGGTCCGCAGCATGCGTCAGCCATGAGCTCGCCCCTGCACTGTGGCCGCCGCCGATGACGTCGTCGTGGCTGGTACGGAGACACATGCAATCGCTAGAACGGCTGTCACGAGAGCGTGGCCGGAGGGGGTCAACGCGTACATCACCAACCGTCCGTGCCGGCGCCCGGTCACCAGGCCGGCGCCCTTGAGTAAGCGCAGATGGTGCGAGACAAGGTTCTGCGCCAGGCCTACCACCCACGCGAGGTCGCAGACGCATAATTCCTCGCCCGACAGCAACGCCGTCGCTACACGTAGCCGGGTGGGATCACCGAGTGCGCGAGCTCCGGCGGCGGCACGGTCGACCGCGGTCACCTCGGGTAGCGCAGTCCGGATAGTTTCTGCGTGCGGCAGATCGAGGCACAGCAGGTCGCATGTGTCCACCGACTCCTGAGTCATATCAACATCCTTACGTTCATTGATATGGCCCATTGTAGGCGCGCCGGCGCGAATACCTCAACACCCATCGATATGGCGAGTTGGCGTCGACAAGCTCCAGCCCGGCGGGGGGCGCCTAGGTGTCGGTGTTGCCCTTCTTCCACTGTGACCACGGGATGTTCCAGTCGCCGAGTCCATCGACTCCCGAGAGCGTGTCGGCGTTGGTGTTCTTGACCGTGACGGGGTCACCGCGCAGGGTGTTCTTCACGAGCCATTCCGCGTCTGCGGGACTCAGGTTTGGGCAACCGTTGCTGACGTTGCTGTTGCCTTGCGCCGACATCGACCACGGTGCGCCGTGCATGTAAATGCCGCTGTAGGACATTTGCACCGCCCATTGAACGGGTGTGCGGTATCCCGCTGCGGACTCGACAGGCACTCCGTAGGTGGACGAGTCCATGATGATGTGCTCGACGCGATCTCCGATCATGTAGATGCCGCGGGGCGTCGGAGTGCTGTCTTTGCCGAACGAGGTCGGCATCGTGCGGATGACCTTGCCGTCTCGTTTGACGACGATCGTTTTGGTGTTGTCGTCGGCAACGATTTCCTGAGCTCGGCCAATCGTGAAGTCGTAGGACAAGTTCTCGTCGCCGTAGAGCCCGTCGCCGAGATCGACTCCGTAAATGTTGACGGCGACACTGACTTTGGTGCCCGGTGTCCAGAAGCGTTCGGGCCTCCACCGGACCTCAGAGTCGCTGATCCAATAGAACGCACCCTGCATCTGGGGGTCAGACGACACGGTGATCGCCGCCTGTGCCTTCTTTCGGTCAGGGATGGGATCGGCGAACCGCACGCCGATCGTGTGGGCGATCCCGACGGTTTTCTCGCCGAGAATGGCCGCGCTGGTCAACGATTCCGGTGAGGTCGTGGTGAAACGCTGCGAGACGACCGATCGACCGCCCACGCCCACGGCCTCGGCTTGAACCACGTATCGCTTCGAATACCCCAGGGGCTGGGTGCTTGTCCACGTTGAGCCGTCCTCGCTCAGGGAGCCCGCCAAGGGACGGCCGCTGGCTGTGGGAATACGGACGTTAGTCAACGCGCCGCGACTGGCCGTGACAACAATAGGAAGCCCAGGTTCGACAACCGCGTTGGGCGCAAGTCGCCCGCCACCTTCAGTGGCCACAGCGATGGAAGGGTGTGTGATGTCGGCGAAGCTGTCAACGGCCCGAATCTCGTTGCTGTAGACGGCACCTCCGGTCGAGCTGCACGAGGTCAACACCATCACCACCGCCGTCAGCGTTGCGAGCATCAGCAGTCGCGGGATACCGGACCGGACCGACCCGCGGCATTCACGAGAGCCCGAGCACTGCGGCTGCCCACCGTGAGTCGATCGGCGATCACGTGGCTCTTCGGTAGCTCGAGTCCCTCTTACGCGGCCCATCGATTGTCGAACCCTCCCACTCGGCGCTGGACTAGCTTTACTAACCACGATAGTAGTTGAAGGCTGTGCGCTCCTTTACCCGCTGCACCGCGTGAGAGAAGGTTCGAAACGTCTTCGTGGTGGGCCACCGCCGAGCCACCACGTCGACCTCACTATTGCCGTGTGGCGACACCCAACAGGTAATCCCGCCGATGCGTGTTTGCCACCGCTCGCCGACGTCGAGACCGTGGTGGGACAACTCGTGCAGGAATTCACCGGCGGTGAACCGATCCTCGCTCGGATGGTCAAACAGCACTTGGTAGGTCGGCCGAGCAAGGGCGGTCGCGGTGACCTCGTCAAAGAAGAACCGCCCACCCGGTTTGAGTACGCGGGCCACCTCGTCCAAGGCTTCCGCCAGTTCGGGATGTGGTGAATGATCGCGAAGTCGAAGACTGCGTCATAAGTACCGTTCTGCCCTCCGCCGACGTCGTGAAATGCTGAACGCAGGTCCGTTGCGCTACCTCGGGCGAGGTGTGCCCTGCCGGTGTGTCGGCGCAGGCGGTGGCGAGCGCGAGAAATCATCGCCGGATCGAGGTCTACCGCGTCGACGCGCGCGGCGCCGAACTCGTCGAGGATCAGCCGGGTGCCGTAACCCGACCCGCACCCCAGCTCAGCAACGTGCGCTCCCGGGGTCCGTCCGCCCAACGCGGTCAATACACGCGCCTCGTAGCGCTGCAGCCACCGCCGGGGCGGCGAGTTCACCAGAACAGTCTCCACGCGGTTCATCAACATTGTTGACCACCCTCCCTCATTCATCGGCGGAGACCGCTTATTATCGTCTGGTGACGATCAATAGCATGGATGGGTGTCCCACGTCGAGAGCCGGAACGAATGTGGACGCGGCGGTGGCGTTGTTTCACAGCCTGTCCGATAGCACCCGTTTGTCGATTGTGCGTCGTCTTGCCGGCGGGGAGGTCAGGGTCGCCGACCTGGTAGGGGAGTTGGGTTTGGCGCAGTCGACAGTGTCGGCGCATGTGGCATGTCTGCGCGACTGCGGGCTCGTTGAGGGACGCCCACAGGGTAGGCAGGTGTTCTACCGCCTCACTCGGCCCGAGTTGATGGATCTGCTGGCCTCGCGGAGACCCTGCTGGCGGCCACTGGTAGCGCGGTAGCGCTGTGCCCGAACTATGCCGGCGACGCCGCCGCAGCGTCAGCGAGTTCTACCCCGGCTGGAGCATTTACGTGACCGACGCGACGCCGGCAGTGACGAAAACACTCCACCCCCGAGGCGTTCTCTTGGTCCTGGTTGTCGTGGTGACCTCCGTCGGGCTGGCAGTCAACTCCTTCGTTGTCAGCCGACTCACCGAGGCAGTACGGCCGATCTGGGAGTGCTCCAATTGCGGTTAGCGTTCAACCCCGGTGTTGCATTCAGCCTCGGTGATCAGCTGCCCAGCTGGGCCATACTCGCCGTGGCCGGGTTAATCACCCTCGCACTGGCCGGCTACGCAGTGCACGTCGCACCCGACGCGGGGGTCGCCGGCCGGATCGGATTTGCTGCAGTCCTCGGCGGCGCACTCACCAACCTGATCGACCGCGCCGCCGACGGCGTCGTCACCGACTACTTCCATACCGGCTGGTTCCCCACGTTCAACCTCGCGGACACATTCATCACCATCGGCGTCGTCCTGATCGTGCTAGATGTGTTGCGCAAGAATGGTCAGCTCCGCGCGACGCCTAGGGGATCGAACCGTCGCGCGGACTCGCTTAACCGGTGACTGTCAGGTAGATCAAGGCGACGTTGAGCACGATGATGACCGCTGCAGTCAGCCAGGCCAGCGACGTGGTGAGTCGATTGTTCACATCCTCGCCCATCAGCATCCTGTCGCTGGTGAAACGCACTAACGGAACCAGTGCGAAGGGGATGCCGAAGGACAGAACGACCTGCGAGACAATCAGAGCTCGGCTGGATCGATTCCGATGGCCAACACTGTGATGGCAGGTATCAGGGTGATCAGGCGTCGGAGTATGAGCGGGATCCTGCGCTGCAACAGCCCGTCCATGATCATCGCGCCGGCGTACGCCCCGACGAGGTTGATGCCAGCCCCGAGGCAAGAAGCCCCAGCGCGAACAGCAACGCCACCACTTGCCCCAAGGTGTCGGCGACCGCCGCATGCGCTCCGTCGATCGAATCGACCCCTTCACGGCCACGCAAAGTGGTTGCTGCCACCAGCAGCATGGACAGGTTGACCGCGCCCGCCAGCAGCATCGCCAGACCGACATCGATCTTCGTCACACGCAACAGCCGCGACCGGATCGGCCCCTCCGGTTGATGGCCGTGTCGATCCCGCACCAGACCTGAATGCAGATACACCGCGTGAGGCATCACCGTCGCACCCAACATGGCGGCCGCGATCAGCACGCTTTCCGTGCCATCGAACCGCGGCAAGAGGCCCCCCACGACAGCCCCGGGGGAGGTGGTGCCACCACGGTGCTTGTCAGAAACCGATGGCAATGACAGCCAGCAAGCCAATGATCACCCGCTCGAACGGTTGCTGCCCTCTGCGGTCTTGGACAAGAAGCAAGACCATCGACACCGAACCTGTGATGACGCCACCGATGAGCAACGGCAGGTCGAAGAGCAGATTCAGCGCGATAGCTCCGCCGACCACTTCGGCGAGATCGGTTGCCATAGCGACAATCTCAGCCTGCACCCAGTAGGAGAGCCTGGCGGTCCGCGACGCGCGCAGACGCACCGTCTCCGGCAATGACCTGCCCGTGACCACCCCGAGCTTGGCAGAAAGGAACTGCCCACCAACCCGCCATCACGTTCGCAACCACGATCACCCACACGAGGAGGTAGCCGAACTGGGCGCCGGCGCTGATATTGGACGCGACATTGCCGGGATCAACATAGGCGATGGCTGCGACGAAGGCCGGACCAAGCAGTAGGGACCCAGACCGAGCTCGCGCGAGCCGCGGACGAGCCGAAGCCATGACCTCTCGCATTGCCGCCCCTCAATCACAAAGTTCGGTCTACGAATAAAACTATTCGATACACCGTAGTTCATGGGTCGGCACATGACGAGACTTGGGGAGCTTGGTTGGTGGGGCGAGGTCTTCGACGGCCTGTAAGTGCGAGTGCGCCGCAGC
>NZ_FNLM01000029.1 GCF_900105725.1 Gordonia westfalica | reverse complement strand
GACTGTCAACTCGTGGAAGAAGCGCGGGTTGAAGCAGCTCCCCGAAGTCGCCACTCTCCGTGCGATCTCAGAGATCACCGGCGCCAACTACGCGGACATCATTTCGGCCGTACTAACTGACATCGGGTACATCGAGGACGGCGAGCTGCCTACGGAGGCGATTACACCGAACGACCATCGGCAGATCGCTTTAGCAGCTCACCTACTTGTCGAGGCGGTTCCGAATATCGACGAACTTGATATCCCATTCGAGGACGTCTTTACGTTCGTTGGACTGGTCGAGCAGTCCGCGGGACTTCTTGGCGCACTGGTCTCCATCAGGTAGATGACGCGACGGCGCAGGAGATTGTGGCCGAAGCCCGGAAAGCCGCGAGCAAGTATCGGCGGCTAGCACGGAGGGTGGCGGCTTCGCTCACAGGTGATGACGCGTCGGCAGATCGCCGACCGTCCGAGAGCCTGGAGGATTCCGATGCCCTACCAACTGATTCGCCCGCGTCGCGGGAGCACCGGGCGAAGCGAGTGAAGAGCAGAAGACCACAGCCGGCGGCAAGGTCACAGCCTTGCCTTCCCGGAATCAAGTCCCAAACCTGAGCGGCCGAGGATGCGAAGGCCGCCGCAAGCGGAACCCACGGTTCAAACCCAAGACCCTGACGAATCTCATTGATGTTATTCGAGGTCAGGGCCGTTTCTGTCAGAGGTGCATGTTCCTATTTCGGACATGAACTGGCATCCCTGGCGGTCAGCCCGCGATGACTACCCGCACATCGCGATCGACTGCACACAGCGACTCTCACCGGAACGATGGGCTCAACGGCGAGCGCACCATCTGGATTCACCGCGGCCTCACCAAGCGGAGAGACGGTGCACCCTCACCCACGAGCTGCTGCACCGGGAGATGCCTGACGCTGATGAGGACACGATTGAGCGTGAGACGGCTCGCCGGCTGATCACACTCCCGCAGTTGGTGGACGCCTTCCGTTGGCTTCGTCACCCGTCACTGCCTGAGCTCGCTGAGCATCTGTGGGTGGACGAGCAGACGGCGTGGACGCGGATGCAACACCTGGACCCGATCGAGGTCGCCGAGATCGAAGCGGCGACCGAGGGTGACTGGTCGTGGAGTGACGTCGCATGACGGACGAAGAGAAGGCGATGCTCGACCTGGCCGGGCGGAGATGGAACTACGCCGGCAACCTCGAGCAGAAGGTGCGAGACGAGTTCGGCATCAGCCTCACCCGGTTCTGGCAGATTGTGAACCGCCTCCTGGACACTCAGGAAGCTTTAAGCTACTCACCGCAGGTGGTGAACCGTCTGCGGTGATTACGAACCCGGAGAACCCCATGAAACGCGCCATCGCCCTGGCAGCAGCAGCCCTCTTCACCACCACCCTCGGCGCAGGAGTAGCCGACGCCGCACCCCGCGACATCACCCCGACCATCGCCTTCCCCGGCGAACACGTCCGCTACTTCTTCTCCTCCGACACCCCACGCAACGACATCGCCTACTACGCGGCCGGCGGACGTCTCGTCGTCGCCAAAGATGTGGTGTTCCAGCCCACACTGATCAACATCGGGTCCGGGCCGCGCTACCACACCCACCGGGCGTTCACCTCACCCGGCCGTCAGCTCATCGGTTCGTCGATGCAGACGCGTGGATGGTCGGCGCAGTGTCAGGTGCAGTTGGATGGCCGGACTGTCGACTCGGCGTATGTGCCGGGTCGCCGATTCGCCAACGCCAACTGCTAGACGTCGGGAAGCGCGAGTAGTTTCTCGAGTTGCCCGAGGGCGGCGCGGGTGAGGTCGGTGGAGGTGTGCGCGTACTGCCGGTGCGACGTAGTGGTGGTGTGCCCCAAGATGGCCATTCGGGTGGCTTCCTCCACGCCGGCCTCCTGCAGGAGGGTGGCGACAGTGTGGCGGGCGGCGTGCTGATCCGGCGCGTCCTCCACCTTCCCCACTACCGCGGCTTGTACACACAGCTGCTTCCAAGCGAGGGTGTCGTCGCGGGGCTGGATGGCCGCCCCATCGTCCCGGGTGAACACCAACCCCTGCGACGGGTTGCCCTTCTGCTCCCACAATTCGGTGAGCGCAGCAACCACGGGCGGCAGCAAGGGCACCAGCCGACGCGACCCCGACGTCTTCGTGGGCACCAGGCACGCCGTCCAGTGCACCGGGGTGAAGGTGAAGGTGTCGGGGACGTCGAACGCTTCCCGCGGATACACGTCACCTTGCGGGCGAGGGCCTTTCTTCAACTTCAACCGGGCCAACTGCCACGAGATGTCAATGACACCCACACCGAGGTCGACACGATCCCAGGTGAGGCCCAAAGCTTCGGCTTGGCGGGCACCGGTCAGTAGGGCCAATGACCAGCGGGCTGCGTCTGTTGCGTCACGTGACGCCACATGCAGAAGCACTGCCCGTGCCTGCTCCACAGTGAGGGGAACGCGCTCCTCGGAGCGGGCCTGGGGGCGGTCCATACGCTCGCACGGGTTGTTGCCGATCTTCCCGTCTTTCACTGCATCCCCCAACGCTTTCGCCAACACTGAGTAGGCGGCTTGGGCGGTGCGGGTGGTGTGTGCGTCGGCGACGTGGTTGACCATGCGGCGAACATCAGTGGGGGTGAGCTTCCCCAGCTTCTTCGACCCGACATGCGGGATGAGTTGGTGTTTGATGGTGGACCGGTAGGTGGCGAGGGTGCGGGGTTTCAGGCGTGGCGCGGCGATCGTGTCCACCCAGTAGTCCAGCCACTGGGCGACGGTGATCTGGCCGGCGTTGGGGAGGATGCCGTTCGCGAGGTCTTTCCGCATGGCTGCGAGTTCGGCCACGGCGTCGGCGTATTTCTTGCGTCCACGTTGGTAGTACTTGCCGTCGGGGAGGAGGACTTGCGCCATCCACATGCCGTCGGCCCGTTGGTACAGTCCGCCTTCACCTTTCGCCCTACGGCGCTTCTTCGGGGGCATATCGGCTCACTTACGTTTGTACTTACGTTTACCCCAGTCTATGCGCTGTCTAGACAAACTCGTGAAAACTTCAGTTACCTGCAGGTATTCGCTCAGCCTTGACAGTAGACCCACCATGAGCATACCCCTAAACACAGCTTCCCAAGCTGAATACGCGGGTTCGATTCCCGTCATCGGCTCCAGGTCAGAGGGCATTTTCACTCCGACGCTTACGTTTAGACTTACGTGTATCTCGCAAAGTGAGGTCCAGTCCCCTCCGTCGCGAGTCTTCCAAACTAGCTACGCGGGTTCGATTCCCGTCACCCGCTCCAGGTCAGAGACCACACAGGCTCTCGACTACAGCCACGGTTACAGCCAAGGCATTCAAGTACAGCCATCCAGCACCACGCTGGGTGGCTGTACTTGTACATACACGTCGATGGAGAGCGGCATGAGCCTTCGTAATCAGTCGATGTGCTCCAGCGCGGTGTCGGCGAACCACCACCCGTCGCCGAACAACTCCCGCGCCCATGCCGTGGCGTGAGTGAACTCCACCCGGTGCAGTAGGTCGGGCACGCGTTCCTGGGCGATGATCTTCCCAGCCGCCTCGGCGTTCCCTAGTGAGGTCACCCGCACGCGGTCCCCTACCTTGAACTCAGGCATCGGTCCAGTCCTGTCGTACGAGCTTGCTGGGATCGTTGGGTACATACTCGCCAACCGTTTCGGGATGGCTGGTGGAGTTGGTGACGTAGAGGATGGGCCAGTCGGTTCCAGGTACGAAGTCCACGATTCGCCCAGTGTGGTCACCGACAACAGTCCGCACACGATCCCCTACCTTGAACTCAAGCATCGTTCCCCGCCCTCGCCTGTTCCAACCGCCATTCGTGTACGCAGATCATTGCGCCGGTGTGGAGATAGCCCGTGTTGCGGGCGTCGGCGTACACCTGCGCCTCAGCTTGGGCAGGGAACAGCTCCGCATTCAACGGGCAGTCGCGGCCAGACAGGACGTTGACGGAGAACTCGCGAGCCTCCCAGGTCCGATCGCCGTGGTCGGCGACACGAACCTCTGAGAAGGTGTCGGCGGGGTGGGCTTCACGCCGGTGTGCCGGGCGGAAGTTGCGGCATCCCTGCCCGGGAACCACGAGACACTCGTCCTTGAGCTCAGGCGCGCTCACGGCTCGACCTCACCAGAGGTGATGTACACGTCTCCGTCATGGAGGACGACACTCTCGGCTTCGCCGTAGTAGTAGCCGCCCGTAGGTTCAGACCACACGCCCATCTGCGCCCAGTCGATACAGGCGGTGGCATCCTGGGGCATCTGCTGCAGCTTGGCGATCAGTTCGGCTACGGTCATTCTCCTATTGTCCCAGGTTGTGGCCTATTTCTCCGGTGACACACCCACCCTTGCCGGGCAAGCCATTAAGATCCCCACATGGGTCAACTCACAGGCAACACCCGGCAATTCGGAACGTGCGCGTGTGGATCGCAGATCATCAGCCGCGAGGAGCGAACTCAGGTACGCGCTCGGCCCACAGTCTGGGGCCGCGCAGAGTGTCAGTCACCTCCGCTGACCTGCGGAGTGCGCAACGGTGGCAGGGAAAGTCAATGGCTGAGCGCACTCGCGAATGGTCCGGTGCCCACGCTATTCAAGGACATCCAGGAGGGTGACTTTGTGTTTGCCAAGGGCCGCTGGCGGCAGGTCACATCACGTACTGTCACAGAGCTCACCCTTGGCCTCGATCAGGTATCACTGAGTGAGTTGGTGGACGTGAATGCGGAGCGGGAGATTCTGCGTCCGTCCTGAACCAGTCCGTCCAGTCCGCACTTTGATCCGACTTTGGGGACACCAACAGACTGGCGTCTCCCCCAAAGTCCTCCACCAGTCGCCGGCATTCGGGGCAGTCCGGATCGTAGGGTGGTCGGTAGATGCGGATGCGTGGAGTCATGAGCCTTGGACGCAGCCGCGGGGTGGCGGGGTTCCCCTCAACGCAAAGAAAACGCCCCACCCTCACGAAGAGGATGGGGCGTTCAAGGTTGTCCAAGTTCAGAGCGGGTGTCGCATCATGACGCTCTGCGATCGGGTTCCCAGTGTTTCCTATCAGTGGCCGGCGCATCGCGCTCCGACGATCAGTGTGTGTTCCTGAACCTCACCCGCTCTGAACTTGTGAGATAACAGTAGCATCGACTTCTGTTGCAGCGCAACACATTTCACGAAACCCGTATGATCACCTGGTGACCGATCGGGACGTACTACGCGCCGCAGCCGAAGCCATACGCGCACAGATGCGCCGCCAGCAAGCCGAAATGACACAAGCCACCGACGGCGGATGGACACCACCCGACCCCGACCTACTCGCACTCGCCGTCGAATGCGACGACGTGGTCTACTCCAGCGCGCCGAGGCCCGGACCTCACCGACCGGCTCGCCGCGGTACTCGGCGACGCCTGGGAGCCGTGACAGCGGTGGAGGGGGCGGGGGGCCGGGTCGGGCGTGGGAGTGACCACGTCGTCGCATTCGACGGCGAGTGCGGTAGGTCGGGGTCGGGTGGTGTCCATCCGCCGTCGGTGGCTTGTGTCATTTCGGCTTGCTGGCGGCGCATCTGTGCGCGTATGGCTTCGGCTGCGGCGCGTAGTACGTCCCGATCGGTCACCAGGTGATCATACGGGTTTCGTGAAATGTGTTGCGCTGCAACAGAAGTCGATGCTACTGTTATCTCACAAGTTCAGAGCGGGTGAGGTTCAGGAACACACACTGATCGTCGGAGCGCGATGCGCCGGCCACTGATAGGAAACACTGGGAACCCGATCGCAGAGCGTCATGATGCGACACCCGCTCTGAACTTGGACAACCTTGAACGCCCCATCCTCTTCGTGAGGGTGGGGCGTTTTCTTTGCGTTGAGGGGAACCCCGCCACCCCGCGGCTGCGTCCAAGGCTCATGACTCCACGCATCCGCATCTACCGACCACCCTACGATCCGGACTGCCCCGAATGCCGGCGACTGGTGGAGGACTTTGGGGGAGACGCCAGTCTGTTGGTGTCCCCAAAGTCGGATCAAAGTGCGGACTGGACGGACTGGTTCAGGACGGACGCAGAATCTCCCGCTCCGCATTCACGTCCACCAACTCACTCAGTGATACCTGATCGAGGCCAAGGGTGAGCTCTGTGACAGTACGTGATGTGACCTGCCGCCAGCGGCCCTTGGCAAACACAAAGTCACCCTCCTGGATGTCCTTGAATAGCGTGGGCACCGGACCATTCGCGAGTGCGCTCAGCCATTGACTTTCCCTGCCACCGTTGCGCACTCCGCAGGTCAGCGGAGGTGACTGACACTCTGCGCGGCCCCAGACTGTGGGCCGAGCGCGTACCTGAGTTCGCTCCTCGCGGCTGATGATCTGCGATCCACACGCGCACGTTCCGAATTGCCGGGTGTTGCCTGTGAGTTGACCCATGTGGGGATCTTAATGGCTTGCCCGGCAAGGGTGGGTGTGTCACCGGAGAAATAGGCCACAACCTGGGACAATAGGAGAATGACCGTAGCCGAACTGATCGCCAAGCTGCAGCAGATGCCCCAGGATGCCACCGCCTGTATCGACTGGGCGCAGATGGGCGTGTGGTCTGAACCTACGGGCGGCTACTACTACGGCGAAGCCGAGAGTGTCGTCCTCCATGACGGAGACGTGTACATCACCTCTGGTGAGGTCGAGCCGTGAGCGCGCCTGAGCTCAAGGACGAGTGTCTCGTGGTTCCCGGGCAGGGATGCCGCAACTTCCGCCCGGCACACCGGCGTGAAGCCCACCCCGCCGACACCTTCTCAGAGGTTCGTGTCGCCGACCACGGCGATCGGACCTGGGAGGCTCGCGAGTTCTCCGTCAACGTCCTGTCTGGCCGCGACTGCCCGTTGAATGCGGAGCTGTTCCCTGCCCAAGCTGAGGCGCAGGTGTACGCCGACGCCCGCAACACGGGCTATCTCCACACCGGCGCAATGATCTGCGTACACGAATGGCGGTTGGAACAGGCGAGGGCGGGGAACGATGCTTGAGTTCAAGGTAGGGGATCGTGTGCGGACTGTTGTCGGTGACCACACTGGGCGAATCGTGGACTTCGTACCTGGAACCGACTGGCCCATCCTCTACGTCACCAACTCCACCAGCCATCCCGAAACGGTTGGCGAGTATGTACCCAACGATCCCAGCAAGCTCGTACGACAGGACTGGACCGATGCCTGAGTTCAAGGTAGGGGACCGCGTGCGGGTGACCTCACTAGGGAACGCCGAGGCGGCTGGGAAGATCATCGCCCAGGAACGCGTGCCCGACCTACTGCACCGGGTGGAGTTCACTCACGCCACGGCATGGGCGCGGGAGTTGTTCGGCGACGGGTGGTGGTTCGCCGACACCGCGCTGGAGCACATCGACTGATTACGAAGGCTCATGCCGCTCTCCATCGACGTGTATGTACAAGTACAGCCACCCAGCGTGGTGCTGGATGGCTGTACTTGAATGCCTTGGCTGTAACCGTGGCTGTAGTCGAGAGCCTGTGTGGTCTCTGACCTGGAGCGGGTGACGGGAATCGAACCCGCGTAGCTAGTTTGGAAGACTCGCGACGGAGGGGACTGGACCTCACTTTGCGAGATACACGTAAGTCTAAACGTAAGCGTCGGAGTGAAAATGCCCTCTGACCTGGAGCCGATGACGGGAATCGAACCCGCGTATTCAGCTTGGGAAGCTGTGTTTAGGGGTATGCTCATGGTGGGTCTACTGTCAAGGCTGAGCGAATACCTGCAGGTAACTGAAGTTTTCACGAGTTTGTCTAGACAGCGCATAGACTGGGGTAAACGTAAGTACAAACGTAAGTGAGCCGATATGCCCCGAAGAAGCGCCGTAGGGCGAAAGGTGAAGGCGGACTGTACCAACGGGCCGACGGCATGTGGATGGCGCAAGTCCTCCTCCCCGACGGCAAGTACTACCAACGTGGACGCAAGAAATACGCCGACGCCGTGGCCGAACTCGCAGCCATGCGGAAAGACCTCGCGAACGGCATCCTCCCCAACGCCGGCCAGATCACCGTCGCCCAGTGGCTGGACTACTGGGTGGACACGATCGCCGCGCCACGCCTGAAACCCCGCACCCTCGCCACCTACCGGTCCACCATCAAACACCAACTCATCCCGCATGTCGGGTCGAAGAAGCTGGGGAAGCTCACCCCCACTGATGTTCGCCGCATGGTCAACCACGTCGCCGACGCACACACCACCCGCACCGCCCAAGCCGCCTACTCAGTGTTGGCGAAAGCGTTGGGGGATGCAGTGAAAGACGGGAAGATCGGCAACAACCCGTGCGAGCGTATGGACCGCCCCCAGGCCCGCTCCGAGGAGCGCGTTCCCCTCACTGTGGAGCAGGCACGGGCAGTGCTTCTGCATGTGGCGTCACGTGACGCAACAGACGCAGCCCGCTGGTCATTGGCCCTACTGACCGGTGCCCGCCAAGCCGAAGCTTTGGGCCTCACCTGGGATCGTGTCGACCTCGGTGTGGGTGTCATTGACATCTCGTGGCAGTTGGCCCGGTTGAAGTTGAAGAAAGGCCCTCGCCCGCAAGGTGACGTGTATCCGCGGGAAGCGTTCGACGTCCCCGACACCTTCACCTTCACCCCGGTGCACTGGACGGCGTGCCTGGTGCCCACGAAGACGTCGGGGTCGCGTCGGCTGGTGCCCTTGCTGCCGCCCGTGGTTGCTGCGCTCACCGAATTGTGGGAGCAGAAGGGCAACCCGTCGCAGGGGTTGGTGTTCACCCGGGACGATGGGGCGGCCATCCAGCCCCGCGACGACACCCTCGCTTGGAAGCAGCTGTGTGTACAAGCCGCGGTAGTGGGGAAGGTGGAGGACGCGCCGGATCAGCACGCCGCCCGCCACACTGTCGCCACCCTCCTGCAGGAGGCCGGCGTGGAGGAAGCCACCCGAATGGCCATCTTGGGGCACACCACCACTACGTCGCACCGGCAGTACGCGCACACCTCCACCGACCTCACCCGCGCCGCCCTCGGGCAACTCGAGAAACTACTCGCGCTTCCCGACGTCTAGCAGTTGGCGTTGGCGAATCGGCGACCCGGCACATACGCCGAGTCGACAGTCCGGCCATCCAACTGCACCTGACACTGCGCCGACCATCCACGCGTCTGCATCGACGAACCGATGAGCTGACGGCCGGGTGAGGTGAACGCCCGGTGGGTGTGGTAGCGCGGCCCGGACCCGATGTTGATCAGTGTGGGCTGGAACACCACATCTTTGGCGACGACGAGACGTCCGCCGGCCGCGTAGTAGGCGATGTCGTTGCGTGGGGTGTCGGAGGAGAAGAAGTAGCGGACGTGTTCGCCGGGGAAGGCGATGGTCGGGGTGATGTCGCGGGGTGCGGCGTCGGCTACTCCTGCGCCGAGGGTGGTGGTGAAGAGGGCTGCTGCTGCCAGGGCGATGGCGCGTTTCATGGGGTTCTCCGGGTTCGTAATCACCGCAGACGGTTCACCACCTGCGGTGAGTAGCTTAAAGCTTCCTGAGTGTCCAGGAGGCGGTTCACAATCTGCCAGAACCGGGTGAGGCTGATGCCGAACTCGTCTCGCACCTTCTGCTCGAGGTTGCCGGCGTAGTTCCATCTCCGCCCGGCCAGGTCGAGCATCGCCTTCTCTTCGTCCGTCATGCGACGTCACTCCACGACCAGTCACCCTCGGTCGCCGCTTCGATCTCGGCGACCTCGATCGGGTCCAGGTGTTGCATCCGCGTCCACGCCGTCTGCTCGTCCACCCACAGATGCTCAGCGAGCTCAGGCAGTGACGGGTGACGAAGCCAACGGAAGGCGTCCACCAACTGCGGGAGTGTGATCAGCCGGCGAGCCGTCTCACGCTCAATCGTGTCCTCATCAGCGTCAGGCATCTCCCGGTGCAGCAGCTCGTGGGTGAGGGTGCACCGTCTCTCCGCTTGGGTGAGGCCGCGGTGAATCCAGATGGTGCGCTCGCCGTTGAGCCCCATCGTTCCGGGTGAGAGTCGCTGTGTGCAGTCGATCGCGATGTGCGGGTAGTCATCGCGGGCTGACCGCCAGGGATGCCAGTTCATGTCCGAAATAGGAACATGCACCTCTGACAGAAACGGCCCTGACCTCGAATAACATCAATGAGATTCGTCAGGGTCTTGGGGTTTGAACCGTGGGTTCCGCTTGCGGGCGGCCTTCGCATCCTCGGGCCGCTCAGGTTTGGGGACTTGATTCCGGGAAGGCAAGGCTGTGACCTTGCCGCCGGCTGTGGTCTTCTGCTCTTCACTCGCTTCGCCCGGTGCTCCCGGCGACGCGGGCGAATCAGTTGGTAGGGCATCGGAATCCTCCAGGCTCTCGGACGGTCGGCGATCTGCCGACGCGTCATCACCTGTGAGCGAAGCCGCCACCCTCCGTGCTAGCCGCCGATACTTGCTCGCGGCTTTCCGGGCTTCGGCCACAATCTCCTGCGCCGTCGCGTCATCTACCTGATGGAGACCAGTGCGCCCAAGAAGTCCCGCGGACTGCTCGACCAGTCCAACGAACGTAAAGACGTCCTCGAATGGGATATCAAGTTCGTCGATATTCGGAACCGCCTCGACAAGTAGGTGAGCTGCTAAAGCGAGCGCCGATTCGCGTACAGTCGAATCGCTTTAGCAGCTCACCTACTTGTCGAGGCGGTTCCGAATATCGACGAACTTGATATCCCATTCGAGGACGTCTTTACGTTCGTTGGACTGGTCGAGCAGTCCGCGGGACTTCTTGGGCGCACTGGTCTCCATCAGGTAGATGACGCGACGGCGCAGGAGATTGTGGCCGAAGCCCGGAAAGCCGCGAGCAAGTATCGGCGGCTAGCACGGAGGGTGGCGGCTTCGCTCACAGGTGATGACGCGTCGGCAGATCGCCGACCGTCCGAGAGCCTGGAGGATTCCGATGCCCTACCAACTGATTCGCCCGCGTCGCCGGGAGCACCGGGCGAAGCGAGTGAAGAGCAGAAGACCACAGCCGGCGGCAAGGTCACAGCCTTGCCTTCCCGGAATCAAGTCCCCAAACCTGAGCGGCCCGAGGATGCGAAGGCCGCCCGCAAGCGGAACCCACGGTTCAAACCCCAAGACCCTGACGAATCTCATTGATGTTATTCGAGGTCAGGGCCGTTTCTGTCAGAGGTGCATGTTCCTATTTCGGACATGAACTGGCATCCCTGGCGGTCAGCCCGCGATGACTACCCGCACATCGCGATCGACTGCACACAGCGACTCTCACCCGGAACGATGGGGCTCAACGGCGAGCGCACCATCTGGATTCACCGCGGCCTCACCCAAGCGGAGAGACGGTGCACCCTCACCCACGAGCTGCTGCACCGGGAGATGCCTGACGCTGATGAGGACACGATTGAGCGTGAGACGGCTCGCCGGCTGATCACACTCCCGCAGTTGGTGGACGCCTTCCGTTGGCTTCGTCACCCGTCACTGCCTGAGCTCGCTGAGCATCTGTGGGTGGACGAGCAGACGGCGTGGACGCGGATGCAACACCTGGACCCGATCGAGGTCGCCGAGATCGAAGCGGCGACCGAGGGTGACTGGTCGTGGAGTGACGTCGCATGACGGACGAAGAGAAGGCGATGCTCGACCTGGCCGGGCGGAGATGGAACTACGCCGGCAACCTCGAGCAGAAGGTGCGAGACGAGTTCGGCATCAGCCTCACCCGGTTCTGGCAGATTGTGAACCGCCTCCTGGACACTCAGGAAGCTTTAAGCTACTCACCGCAGGTGGTGAACCGTCTGCGGTGATTACGAACCCGGAGAACCCCATGAAACGCGCCATCGCCCTGGCAGCAGCAGCCCTCTTCACCACCACCCTCGGCGCAGGAGTAGCCGACGCCGCACCCCGCGACATCACCCCGACCATCGCCTTCCCCGGCGAACACGTCCGCTACTTCTTCTCCTCCGACACCCCACGCAACGACATCGCCTACTACGCGGCCGGCGGACGTCTCGTCGTCGCCAAAGATGTGGTGTTCCAGCCCACACTGATCAACATCGGGTCCGGGCCGCGCTACCACACCCACCGGGCGTTCACCTCACCCGGCCGTCAGCTCATCGGTTCGTCGATGCAGACGCGTGGATGGTCGGCGCAGTGTCAGGTGCAGTTGGATGGCCGGACTGTCGACTCGGCGTATGTGCCGGGTCGCCGATTCGCCAACGCCAACTGCTAGACGTCGGGAAGCGCGAGTAGTTTCTCGAGTTGCCCGAGGGCGGCGCGGGTGAGGTCGGTGGAGGTGTGCGCGTACTGCCGGTGCGACGTAGTGGTGGTGTGCCCCAAGATGGCCATTCGGGTGGCTTCCTCCACGCCGGCCTCCTGCAGGAGGGTGGCGACAGTGTGGCGGGCGGCGTGCTGATCCGGCGCGTCCTCCACCTTCCCCACTACCGCGGCTTGTACACACAGCTGCTTCCAAGCGAGGGTGTCGTCGCGGGGCTGGATGGCCGCCCCATCGTCCCGGGTGAACACCAACCCCTGCGACGGGTTGCCCTTCTGCTCCCACAATTCGGTGAGCGCAGCAACCACGGGCGGCAGCAAGGGCACCAGCCGACGCGACCCCGACGTCTTCGTGGGCACCAGGCACGCCGTCCAGTGCACCGGGGTGAAGGTGAAGGTGTCGGGGACGTCGAACGCTTCCCGCGGATACACGTCACCTTGCGGGCGAGGGCCTTTCTTCAACTTCAACCGGGCCAACTGCCACGAGATGTCAATGACACCCACACCGAGGTCGACACGATCCCAGGTGAGGCCCAAAGCTTCGGCTTGGCGGGCACCGGTCAGTAGGGCCAATGACCAGCGGGCTGCGTCTGTTGCGTCACGTGACGCCACATGCAGAAGCACTGCCCGTGCCTGCTCCACAGTGAGGGGAACGCGCTCCTCGGAGCGGGCCTGGGGGCGGTCCATACGCTCGCACGGGTTGTTGCCGATCTTCCCGTCTTTCACTGCATCCCCCAACGCTTTCGCCAACACTGAGTAGGCGGCTTGGGCGGTGCGGGTGGTGTGTGCGTCGGCGACGTGGTTGACCATGCGGCGAACATCAGTGGGGGTGAGCTTCCCCAGCTTCTTCGACCCGACATGCGGGATGAGTTGGTGTTTGATGGTGGACCGGTAGGTGGCGAGGGTGCGGGGTTTCAGGCGTGGCGCGGCGATCGTGTCCACCCAGTAGTCCAGCCACTGGGCGACGGTGATCTGGCCGGCGTTGGGGAGGATGCCGTTCGCGAGGTCTTTCCGCATGGCTGCGAGTTCGGCCACGGCGTCGGCGTATTTCTTGCGTCCACGTTGGTAGTACTTGCCGTCGGGGAGGAGGACTTGCGCCATCCACATGCCGTCGGCCCGTTGGTACAGTCCGCCTTCACCTTTCGCCCTACGGCGCTTCTTCGGGGGCATATCGGCTCACTTACGTTTGTACTTACGTTTACCCCAGTCTATGCGCTGTCTAGACAAACTCGTGAAAACTTCAGTTACCTGCAGGTATTCGCTCAGCCTTGACAGTAGACCCACCATGAGCATACCCCTAAACACAGCTTCCCAAGCTGAATACGCGGGTTCGATTCCCGTCATCGGCTCCAGGTCAGAGGGCATTTTCACTCCGACGCTTACGTTTAGACTTACGTGTATCTCGCAAAGTGAGGTCCAGTCCCCTCCGTCGCGAGTCTTCCAAACTAGCTACGCGGGTTCGATTCCCGTCACCCGCTCCAGGTCAGAGACCACACAGGCTCTCGACTACAGCCACGGTTACAGCCAAGGCATTCAAGTACAGCCATCCAGCACCACGCTGGGTGGCTGTACTTGTACATACACGTCGATGGAGAGCGGCATGAGCCTTCGTAATCAGTCGATGTGCTCCAGCGCGGTGTCGGCGAACCACCACCCGTCGCCGAACAACTCCCGCGCCCATGCCGTGGCGTGAGTGAACTCCACCCGGTGCAGTAGGTCGGGCACGCGTTCCTGGGCGATGATCTTCCCAGCCGCCTCGGCGTTCCCTAGTGAGGTCACCCGCACGCGGTCCCCTACCTTGAACTCAGGCATCGGTCCAGTCCTGTCGTACGAGCTTGCTGGGATCGTTGGGTACATACTCGCCAACCGTTTCGGGATGGCTGGTGGAGTTGGTGACGTAGAGGATGGGCCAGTCGGTTCCAGGTACGAAGTCCACGATTCGCCCAGTGTGGTCACCGACAACAGTCCGCACACGATCCCCTACCTTGAACTCAAGCATCGTTCCCCGCCCTCGCCTGTTCCAACCGCCATTCGTGTACGCAGATCATTGCGCCGGTGTGGAGATAGCCCGTGTTGCGGGCGTCGGCGTACACCTGCGCCTCAGCTTGGGCAGGGAACAGCTCCGCATTCAACGGGCAGTCGCGGCCAGACAGGACGTTGACGGAGAACTCGCGAGCCTCCCAGGTCCGATCGCCGTGGTCGGCGACACGAACCTCTGAGAAGGTGTCGGCGGGGTGGGCTTCACGCCGGTGTGCCGGGCGGAAGTTGCGGCATCCCTGCCCGGGAACCACGAGACACTCGTCCTTGAGCTCAGGCGCGCTCACGGCTCGACCTCACCAGAGGTGATGTACACGTCTCCGTCATGGAGGACGACACTCTCGGCTTCGCCGTAGTAGTAGCCGCCCGTAGGTTCAGACCACACGCCCATCTGCGCCCAGTCGATACAGGCGGTGGCATCCTGGGGCATCTGCTGCAGCTTGGCGATCAGTTCGGCTACGGTCATTCTCCTATTGTCCCAGGTTGTGGCCTATTTCTCCGGTGACACACCCACCCTTGCCGGGCAAGCCATTAAGACCCATGGGTCTTAAGGCAACCCGGCAAGGGTGGGTGTGTCACCGGAGAAATAGGCCACAACCTGGGACAATAGGAGAATGACCGTAGCCGAACTGATCGCCAAGCTGCAGCAGATGCCCCAGGATGCCACCGCCTGTATCGACTGGGCGCAGATGGGCGTGTGGTCTGAACCTACGGGCGGCTACTACTACGGCGAAGCCGAGAGTGTCGTCCTCCATGACGGAGACGTGTACATCACCTCTGGTGAGGTCGAGCCGTGAGCGCGCCTGAGCTCAAGGACGAGTGTCTCGTGGTTCCCGGGCAGGGATGCCGCAACTTCCGCCCGGCACACCGGCGTGAAGCCCACCCCGCCGACACCTTCTCAGAGGTTCGTGTCGCCGACCACGGCGATCGGACCTGGGAGGCTCGCGAGTTCTCCGTCAACGTCCTGTCTGGCCGCGACTGCCCGTTGAATGCGGAGCTGTTCCCTGCCCAAGCTGAGGCGCAGGTGTACGCCGACGCCCGCAACACGGGCTATCTCCACACCGGCGCAATGATCTGCGTACACGAATGGCGGTTGGAACAGGCGAGGGCGGGGAACGATGCTTGAGTTCAAGGTAGGGGATCGTGTGCGGACTGTTGTCGGTGACCACACTGGGCGAATCGTGGACTTCGTACCTGGAACCGACTGGCCCATCCTCTACGTCACCAACTCCACCAGCCATCCCGAAACGGTTGGCGAGTATGTACCCAACGATCCCAGCAAGCTCGTACGACAGGACTGGACCGATGCCTGAGTTCAAGGTAGGGGACCGCGTGCGGGTGACCTCACTAGGGAACGCCGAGGCGGCTGGGAAGATCATCGCCCAGGAACGCGTGCCCGACCTACTGCACCGGGTGGAGTTCACTCACGCCACGGCATGGGCGCGGGAGTTGTTCGGCGACGGGTGGTGGTTCGCCGACACCGCGCTGGAGCACATCGACTGATTACGAAGGCTCATGCCGCTCTCCATCGACGTGTATGTACAAGTACAGCCACCCAGCGTGGTGCTGGATGGCTGTACTTGAATGCCTTGGCTGTAACCGTGGCTGTAGTCGAGAGCCTGTGTGGTCTCTGACCTGGAGCGGGTGACGGGAATCGAACCCGCGTAGCTAGTTTGGAAGACTCGCGACGGAGGGGACTGGACCTCACTTTGCGAGATACACGTAAGTCTAAACGTAAGCGTCGGAGTGAAAATGCCCTCTGACCTGGAGCCGATGACGGGAATCGAACCCGCGTATTCAGCTTGGGAAGCTGTGTTTAGGGGTATGCTCATGGTGGGTCTACTGTCAAGGCTGAGCGAATACCTGCAGGTAACTGAAGTTTTCACGAGTTTGTCTAGACAGCGCATAGACTGGGGTAAACGTAAGTACAAACGTAAGTGAGCCGATATGCCCCGAAGAAGCGCCGTAGGGCGAAAGGTGAAGGCGGACTGTACCAACGGGCCGACGGCATGTGGATGGCGCAAGTCCTCCTCCCCGACGGCAAGTACTACCAACGTGGACGCAAGAAATACGCCGACGCCGTGGCCGAACTCGCAGCCATGCGGAAAGACCTCGCGAACGGCATCCTCCCAACGCCGGCCAGATCACCGTCGCCCAGTGGCTGGACTACTGGGTGGACACGATCGCCGCGCCACGCCTGAAACCCCGCACCCTCGCCACCTACCGGTCCACCATCAAACACCAACTCATCCCGCATGTCGGGTCGAAGAAGCTGGGGAAGCTCACCCCCACTGATGTTCGCCGCATGGTCAACCACGTCGCCGACGCACACACCACCCGCACCGCCCAAGCCGCCTACTCAGTGTTGGCGAAAGCGTTGGGGGATGCAGTGAAAGACGGGAAGATCGGCAACAACCCGTGCGAGCGTATGGACCGCCCCCAGGCCCGCTCCGAGGAGCGCGTTCCCCTCACTGTGGAGCAGGCACGGGCAGTGCTTCTGCATGTGGCGTCACGTGACGCAACAGACGCAGCCCGCTGGTCATTGGCCCTACTGACCGGTGCCCGCCAAGCCGAAGCTTTGGGCCTCACCTGGGATCGTGTCGACCTCGGTGTGGGTGTCATTGACATCTCGTGGCAGTTGGCCCGGTTGAAGTTGAAGAAAGGCCCTCGCCCGCAAGGTGACGTGTATCCGCGGGAAGCGTTCGACGTCCCCGACACCTTCACCTTCACCCCGGTGCACTGGACGGCGTGCCTGGTGCCCACGAAGACGTCGGGGTCGCGTCGGCTGGTGCCCTTGCTGCCGCCCGTGGTTGCTGCGCTCACCGAATTGTGGGAGCAGAAGGGCAACCCGTCGCAGGGGTTGGTGTTCACCCGGGACGATGGGGCGGCCATCCAGCCCCGCGACGACACCCTCGCTTGGAAGCAGCTGTGTGTACAAGCCGCGGTAGTGGGGAAGGTGGAGGACGCGCCGGATCAGCACGCCGCCCGCCACACTGTCGCCACCCTCCTGCAGGAGGCCGGCGTGGAGGAAGCCACCCGAATGGCCATCTTGGGGCACACCACCACTACGTCGCACCGGCAGTACGCGCACACCTCCACCGACCTCACCCGCGCCGCCCTCGGGCAACTCGAGAAACTACTCGCGCTTCCCGACGTCTAGCAGTTGGCGTTGGCGAATCGGCGACCCGGCACATACGCCGAGTCGACAGTCCGGCCATCCAACTGCACCTGACACTGCGCCGACCATCCACGCGTCTGCATCGACGAACCGATGAGCTGACGGCCGGTGAGGTGAACGCCCGGTGGGTGTGGTAGCGCGGCCCGGACCCGATGTTGATCAGTGTGGGCTGGAACACCACATCTTTGGCGACGACGAGACGTCCGCCGGCCGCGTAGTAGGCGATGTCGTTGCGTGGGGTGTCGGAGGAGAAGAAGTAGCGGACGTGTTCGCCGGGGAAGGCGATGGTCGGGGTGATGTCGCGGGGTGCGGCGTCGGCTACTCCTGCGCCGAGGGTGGTGGTGAAGAGGGCTGCTGCTGCCAGGGCGATGGCGCGTTTCATGGGGTTCTCCGGGTTCGTAATCACCGCAGACGGTTCACCACCTGCGGTGAGTAGCTTAAAGCTTCCTGAGTGTCCAGGAGGCGGTTCACAATCTGCCAGAACCGGGTGAGGCTGATGCCGAACTCGTCTCGCACCTTCTGCTCGAGGTTGCCGGCGTAGTTCCATCTCCGCCCGGCCAGGTCGAGCATCGCCTTCTCTTCGTCCGTCATGCGACGTCACTCCACGACCAGTCACCCTCGGTCGCCGCTTCGATCTCGGCGACCTCGATCGGGTCCAGGTGTTGCATCCGCGTCCACGCCGTCTGCTCGTCCACCCACAGATGCTCAGCGAGCTCAGGCAGTGACGGGTGACGAAGCCAACGGAAGGCGTCCACCAACTGCGGGAGTGTGATCAGCCGGCGAGCCGTCTCACGCTCAATCGTGTCCTCATCAGCGTCAGGCATCTCCCGGTGCAGCAGCTCGTGGGTGAGGGTGCACCGTCTCTCCGCTTGGGTGAGGCCGCGGTGAATCCAGATGGTGCGCTCGCCGTTGAGCCCATCGTTCCGGGTGAGAGTCGCTGTGTGCAGTCGATCGCGATGTGCGGGTAGTCATCGCGGGCTGACCGCCAGGGATGCCAGTTCATGTCCGAAATAGGAACATGCACCTCTGACAGAAACGGCCCTGACCTCGAATAACATCAATGAGATTCGTCAGGGTCTTGGGGTTTGAACCGTGGGTTCCGCTTGCGGGCGGCCTTCGCATCCTCGGGCCGCTCAGGTTTGGGGACTTGATTCCGGGAAGGCAAGGCTGTGACCTTGCCGCCGGCTGTGGTCTTCTGCTCTTCACTCGCTTCGCCCGGTGCTCCGGCGACGCGGGCGAATCAGTTGGTAGGGCATCGGAATCCTCCAGGCTCTCGGACGGTCGGCGATCTGCCGACGCGTCATCACCTGTGAGCGAAGCCGCCACCCTCCGTGCTAGCCGCCGATACTTGCTCGCGGCTTTCCGGGCTTCGGCCACAATCTCCTGCGCCGTCGCGTCATCTACCTGATGGAGACCAGTGCGCCCAAGAAGTCCCGCGGACTGCTCGACCAGTCCAACGAACGTAAAGACGTCCTCGAATGGGATATCAAGTTCGTCGATATTCGGAACCGCCTCGACAAGTAGGTGAGCTGCTAAAGCGATCTGCCGATGGTCGTTCGGTGTAATCGCCTCCGTAGGCAGCTCGCCGTCCTCGATGTACCCGATGTCAGTTAGTACGGCCGAAATGATGTCCGCGTAGTTGGCGCCGGTGATCTCTGAGATCGCACGGAGAGTGGCGACTTCGGGAGCTGCTTCAACCGCGCTTCTTCCACGAGTTGACAGTCTGCGGGATGCTACCGATCTGGCGTGCGAACGCCGCCTCGGATGCTCCCGTCCTGTCCAGGTGGGCCTGGACGAACTCCCACAATTTGCTCACGACTCAGAGCCTGCCGTCCGAGTATGAACGTCGCTAGTCATTCGCTCACCCATCCGTCTACCCCACAACGGCCGGAATTGGCGTTTTGCCGTTGACCGTTTCATCCAGTGTTGGACGCCATCATATCCGCTGGCTGCGGAACTACAACGCTGTGATTACTTGCGTAAGCGTCTACCAGTGTCGTATGTTTTATCCATCGACAGTTGACACCAACCCGTTGACCATGGAGGATGAAGTGGCGTCATACAAACGATGGCCGAAAGGCAGTTGGATGAAACTCACATCCGGGACACTCTCCGAGCACTGATGAACCAGCGCGGATTTTCGATGGCCAGGCTTGGGCGGTATGCCGGATGCTCAAAGAGCTTCATTGGGCACCTCTGCGCCGAGAACAAGACCACGTGCACACCGCAGTTGGCCGAACGCATCGCGGAGGCTCTCGACGTGCCTCTGCATCTCCTTTTCGTGGAGCACGCATCCGCTAGCAATGGACGTAATAGCAATCAACGGCGGGTGGTCGCGTGATCGAGCACCCGCGGTCGGTTGTCCGAGCACTCGTTGCCGACTTCGTAGATCACTCCCGTGCTGACCGCTGCCGGTGCGGGAGCGCGCAGGCCCCCTCCCTCTCGCAGGAGCCCGCGCAGGCCGGGCGGGGGAGCCGCCCCGGTCACCAAACCAGTAGAGGGAGTGAACCGATGAGCTACCCGAGCTATCTGCCCGGCGAGCCGGTCGCCGCTGCCGATCAGTTGTCAGCACTGAGAGATGACCTCGAGCAGCAAGAGTCTGTCATCGAGCGAGGTCTCGAGTCGTTCATCGAGATAGGCCGCGCCCTGGCGAAGATCCGTGACGATCGCCTTTATCGGCACGAGTATGCGTCGTTCGAGGTGTACTGCCAGAGCCGGTGGAACCTTAGCCGTAAGCGGCCTATGACCTCATGAGTGCGGCGACCGTTGTTGACGGCATGGAAGCCGCCCTGGAGATGGCGACGTCACCAATTGGTGACACACCGGCACTTCCGGCCAATGAGGGCAGGCGCGGGAGCTGACAGGCCTTGACCCGCTGAAGCCGTGGATGTTATGGCGAAGGTCAACGAGGCCACCGGGGGTAGGCCGACCGCGGCGGCGATCCGTAGCGAGATCGGCAGCCGCCGGATCGATCCGGAACCCGACATCGATGCCGAGGTTGAGGCCGAGCCGGTCGAGATCGCCCCCGGCTTCACCGATGCCGCCCTCGCTGAACTCAACGCTCCCACGCCGACCCCCGCACCGCACAACCGGCCACGCCGAAGCGTCGGCCCATCACAGATGCTTTCGACTCCGCGACTTTCAACCTGAAGCGCGCTGTCGAATCGGTCAACCGGCTCGCCGCCGACGACCGCCTGAAAAGAACAAGGACCAGATCAAGGCGTCCAACCTCAGCGATCTGATCCGCGTCCGCGACGCACTCAACAGCGTCATCACACAACTAGAAGGATAGCCCATGTCGAACTGGCAGAAAACTTCCGAAGGCGACTTCCACCGTAAGAGCCAGCATCTCGCGTCCGTCGTGTGACACCGCAGAAGCCGTCGGCGTCGACCATCTTCGTCGACCCGGCG
>NZ_FNLM01000028.1 GCF_900105725.1 Gordonia westfalica | reverse complement strand
AGCAGGTCCAGGCATTGAACTACCTCCCATTTCGGGATCGGAGGCCCTAACCATTTCGGCGAGGAACTTGCTTACGGCGCTTTGAAGTACATCGTCGAAGAAGGCCCTGATGCGGACCTGTTCGATTCGACGTTGGATCGGATTGTGCGGCTGAATGATCACGGTCGTGCTGACGGCAAAGCGGTCGCATTGTCGAACAACCCAGGGTCTCGTGACGGCGCTCGTACGACGATGAACTGTTTCGATGAGCCGCACCGGCTGTATTTGCCGCGGCAGTTGAAGGCGCACCAGACGATGGATGCGAACCTGCCGAAACGTCCGCTGGATGATCCGTGGTCGTTGTATGTGGGGACTGCCGGTCAACCCGGTCAGGGTTCGGTGGCTGAAGAGATTCACATCGAGGCCACGCAGATCGCTGAAGGCAAAATTCAGCGTCCGGACTTGTTCTATCTGTATCGCACGGATGACGATCCCGAACGGGATCTGTCGGATAAGGACGAGCGGATTCGGGCGATCGCTGAGGCGACCGGCCCGATCGGCGAGTTCGGTCCGGGCCAGTTCGACGAGATCGCTTCGAAGTGGGATCGCCCTGGCGCCGATGGGCCGTATCTCGAGCGGGTGTGGTTGAACCGGTGGAAACGTCAGGGCGACCAGGCGTTTGACATGAAGAAGATCAAACCGGGTTTGTGCCGCTCAGGGGAGCGCATCCCTAAGGGCGGGTTCATCACTCTCGGTTTCGATGGCGCCCGGTTCCGTGACGCTACCGCGTTGGTGGCGACGAGCATCGACACCGGGTTGCAGGAGTTTGGGGTTGTGGGAACGCCCCGACGATGACGACCTAGAAGACGACGGTTGGGAAGTCAACGAAGCTGAGGTGACCGCCGCCGTCGAGGACGCCATGACCCGGTATGCGGTGTGGAAGATGTACGCCGACCCCCCACACTGGACCGAAACGGTCGGCTCGTGGGCTGCGAAATGGCCTGACCGGGTGGAGGAGTGGTGGACCGCCCGAGTGAAGCCGATGGCGTACACGCTGCGCGAGTATCGGGAAGCCATCGACTCGGGGTCGATCACATTCGGTGGCGAACACAGCCACGAGGACTTTGTCAGGCACCTCGGAAACGCGGGCCGCAAGGAACTGAAGATCGTGGACGACGAGGGGAAACCCTTGGATGTCCTCCAGAAGCAAGATGGTCGGGCTGACCTCAAGTTTGATGCCGCGATGGCGTCGGTGCTGTCGTGGAAAGCCTGTCTGGACGCACGCAAGTCAGGGGCTCGACCGCCAAGGCCGGTCGGAATGCCACGTCGCATCTACTGAGAGGGGTGGTGCATGATTCCGGTGACGCCGGCCGAATGGCTCCCCGTCCTCACAGCCCGTTTGGATGCTGCGCAGCCGCGAATCAGTCTGCTGCGTCGCTACGTTGACGGCGACGCCCCGCTCCCTGAGATGGGTAAGAATGTGCGGGCGTCGTGGCAGCGTTTTCAGCGGCAGTCGCGCGTCAACCTGGCGACGAAGATCTCGTCATCCTTGGCGGAGCGGCTGATCCCCAACGGTATTGATGTTGGCTCCAACACCGACAGTGATGTGGTGGCTGCGGCGCAAAGGATCTGGCGCGATAACCGCATCAAAGGTGTGGTCGCTAAGGAAGCCACCCATCACATGCTGAATTACGCCACCAGCTACATGACTGCATGGGTCGGGGACAATGGGCACGCCGTCATCACGGCGGACTCACCGGAAATGATGTACGCGGCGACTGACCCGTTGCAGCCGTGGAAGGCGCGCGCCGCGATCCGTTGGTGGCGTGACTCGGATGCGGAAACAGACTTTGCGATCGTGTGGTGTCAGATCGGCTGGCAGCTGTTCAGCCGTTCGGTGTGGGTAAACCCTGCCGAGGTGGTGGAGCGGCGCATCCGCAACAACCGTGCCAGTTCGGATCAGTGGGATGCGGCGACAGAGTTCGTCATCACCGGCGAGGGGCCGCCGGTGGTGGTGTTGAACAACCCGCTCGGAATGGGTGAGTTCGAACCCCATCTCGACACCATCACCCGCATCAACGCGGGAATCCTCGAGCGTCGTGTGACATCAGCGATGCAGGCGTGGCGTCAGCGCGCCCTCACGGGAGGTCTGCCACAGAAGGACGCCGAAGGCAACGACATCGATTGGCGTCGGTGTTCGAGCCGGCGCCTGGTGCGTTGTGGACATCCCTGCTGGTATCGAGTTGTGGGAGTCCGATGCCACCGATATTAGGCCTCTTCTGGAGGGTGTGAAGGATGACTTGCGGGAGCTGTCGGAGATGTCGGCCACCCCGTTCCCCGCGCTGCTTCCGGGTTCTCAGAATCAGTCGGCTACCGGCTCTGCTGCGATGAAGGAAGCGTTGATCCTGAAGGCGCGTGACCGACTTGACGTGGTTGATACGGGCTTGTCGGCGATCATCTCGAAAGCTTTGCGTATCGAGGGGTTTGAGACCGAGGAGACGATCTCCTTGTCGTGGGAACCGCCGGATCACGTGTCGCTGTCGGAGAAGTATGACGCCGCGGTGAAGGCGAAGGGTGCGGGGGAGTCATGGAAGTCGATTGCCCGCAACATTCTTGGCTACTCGCCGGAGCAGATCGAGCAGGATGCCTTAGATCTGGCTGACGAGCAGCTGATGAGTTTCGTGGACAACGCGAATGCCCGAGTCTGATCGCCTTCTGATCGGCTACCAACAGGCCGTTGCGGACGTCCGCGCGCGGGTGATGAACTACGCCAACGCAATCTGGGTGGGCTTCCCGCGTTCCGTGATGCTCAGGCAGAGAGGCTGATTGCCCGACTGGTGCCGATGGTGACGGCGGGACAACTTCAAGTCGCGAATCTGACGTCCAGTTATATTGCCCGTGCTGTATCAGGTGGAGTTCCGCTTCCAGTGGATCGAGACGGGGTTACCCGTGGCCGTGGGGTGGACCCCGAACTGTTGTACCGGAGGCCTTTTGAGCAGGTATGGGCCGACCTTTCCGAATCCGCACCGCTGGATGCGGCAGTCGCGGCCGGGGCCACACGGTTGATGCATCTGGTGGCGACGGACATGCAGATGGCGAAGGTACGGCAGGCCGACGCGTCCCTCCAGGCTGCTGGAGTCAAGGCGTACCGGCGGGTGCTGAACGGCCCAAGAACTGTGCTCTCTGTGTCATCGCCTCTACTCAGCGCTATCACGTTGGTGACCTGTCGCCCATACACCCTGGATGTGACTGTTCGGTCGCTCCCGTGAAGTCGGATTGGAACGGCGACCGGGTGATCGATCCGGATCTACTCGAGGACACACACAAGCAGGTGCGGGAACTTACCGGCGCCGACAATCGCGCCGCCCACGACTACCAGAAACTTCTCCTGGTCCGCGACCACGGAGAGATCGGCCCCGTCCTCACATGGCGGGACCAGAACTTCAAAGCCGCCTAGAGCTTCCCTCGCACACCAGTGCGGGGATTTTGAGCGCCGCAACGGCGCACCATCCGACGAAACGTCAGGAGCAACATGCCCGAGGAAACTGCTGCCGCCGAAACGGTTGACCAGCAAGACGACCCGACCGCCGAGTTGAGACCACCGACAGTGAGCCCACGCTCAGTGTGGAGGATCTCATCGCTGAACGCGACAAGTGGAAGTCGCTGTCTCGCGAGAACGAGAAGGCCGGAAGGCGAACGCCGACAAGGCCGCAAGTACGACGAACTGCTGGCGCAGAAGGAACGCGACGAGCAGACCTGGCAGGAGCGGGCCGAAAAGGCCGAAGCTGCCCTCGCTGCAAACACGAAGCAGCGGGAACGCGACAACCTCGCCAAGAAGATCGTGGAAGGCACCGATGTGCCGCGGATCTACTCGTCGGTGACACCGAGGAGGAGATGCGCGCCCATCTCGACCGCCTGCAATCGTTCCGCGGACCCAAGCAGACCGTACCGCCCGCTGCCCCGGCATCGGTGGTTGCCAATGCCGATGCGGCGCCGGCGAACAAGGTGCAGCAGCTCACTCAGGCAGACCTGAAGAACATGTCCCAGCCCAGATTCGCGACGCTGACGCCAAAGGCCAGCTCGACGAACTCAAGGGCATCCGAAAGTAAGGAGCCATCATGGCCATCACCCATTTCATTCCCGAACTGTGGGCGGCGAACATCACCCAGGCGTGGGACGCGAGAAGGTGTTCGCCGCTCTGCTCGACCGCCAGTACGAAGGCGTCGCGACAAAGGGCAACACCGTCCACATCCCCGGTGTCGTCGCACCCGCGATCAAGGACTACAAGGCCAACAACCGCACCACGTCGGCTGACGCCATCACCGACACCGGCGTCGACCTCCTGATCGACCAGGAGAAGAACTTCGACTTCAAGGTCGACGACATCGACGCCGCCCAGTCTGCGGGCAGCCTGGCCCCGTACACCGACGCCGCCGGAAAGGCGCTCGTCGATGACGCGGACAAGTTCATCGCCACCATGCTCGCCGCCGGAGCCACCAACCTGTCGGGCTCCGCTCCGGACACCGGGAACAAGGCATTCGACCTCGTCAAGGCTGCTCGTGTGGCCCTGAACAAGAAGAACGCCCCCGCCTCCGGCCGAGTTCTCGTGTGCAACGCCGACTTCGAAGGTCTGCTCCTCGGCGCGGATTCGAAGCTCACCAGCTTCGATGTGTCCGGCGACAACAACGGCCTCCGCAACGGCACCATCGGCTCCCTCCTCGGGTTCCGTGTGCTGTCGTCGAACAACCTGCCCAACAACTCCACCCCCGGCTTCGTGGCGTTCCACCCGGAGGCCGCGGCCTACGTGTCGCAGCTCGATAAGGTGGAGGCCCTGCGCGCCGACAACAGCTTCGCCGACCGGCTGCGCGGCCTGCACGTGTACGGCGGCAAGGTTGTCCGTCCGGACGGCGTCGTCAAGTTCGGAATGACTTCGGGTAGCTGATCCAGGTGTCTCTTCCTCCCCTTGCTGTTCGTGACGACGTGATCGCCGTGGCGCAAAGGGACCTGACCGAACCTGAGCACGCGTCGGTGTATCAACTGTTGGATGCGGCATCGGACCAGTTCCGTGCCGCATCCCAACAGCAGTTCACCCCCGGCGAGTCGACGGTGCGGTTGAAGGTGAATGGTGGGCGGGTCCGTCTGGACCAGTTGCCAGTCACAGGGGTGACGTCTGTGACCGATGACGCGGGAAACTCTGTGGACTACACCCGAAATGGGATGTGGTTGACCGTCGGATGTGATTCTTCACGGTTCCTCACTGTCACATACTCGCATGGCGGAGAAGTGCCGCCGCGTGTGAAGAATGCGGTCGCCGAAATGGTGATCCGCGCTCTTGTGACGCCGGAGGAAGTGATGGCCGGAGCCCGGTCGCTGACCGACTCCGCAGGTCCGATCTCGCAGACCACTGCATGGTCGGTCGAGCGCCGAACTCGGTTTGCAGATGTCCGAGTCGGACCTGAAGTTGGCGGCATCGTTTCGCTGGCAGGGAGGCAAGTCATTGTCCAACGTATTTCCCCTGCGGCGGCGTGATCACCATTTCGGCGACCGCATTCTTCACACGCGGCGGCACTTCTCCGCCATGCGAGTATGTGACAGTGAGGAACCGTGAAGAATCACATCCGACGGTCAACCACATCCCATTTCGGGTGTAGTCCACAGAGTTTCCCGCGTCATCGGTCACAGACGTCACCCCTGTGACTGGCAACTGGTCCAGACGGACCCGCCCACCATTCACCTTCAACCGCACCGTCGACTCGCCGGGGGTGAACTGCTGTTGGGATGCGGCACGGAACTGGTCCGATGCCGCATCCAACAGTTGATACACCGACGCGTGCTCAGGTTCGGTCAGGTCCCTTTGCGCCACGGCGATCACGTCGTCACGAACAGCAAGGGGAGGAAGAGACACCTGGATCAGCTACCCGAAGTCATTCCGAACTTGACGACGCCGTCCGGACGGACAACCTTGCCGCCGTACACGTGCAGGCCGCGCAGCCGGTCGGCGAAGCTGTTGTCGGCGCGCAGGGCCTCCACCTTATCGAGCTGCGACACGTAGGCCGCGGCCTCCGGGTGGAACGCCACGAAGCCGGGGGTGGAGTTGTTGGGCAGGTTGTTCGACGACAGCACACGGAACCCGAGGAGGGAGCCGATGGTGCCGTTGCGGAGGCCGTTGTTGTCGCCGGACACATCGAAGCTGGTGAGCTTCGAATCCGCGCCGAGGAGCAGACCTTCGAAGTCGGCGTTGCACACGAGAACTCGGCCGGAGGCGGGGCGTTCTTCTTGTTCAGGGCCACACGAGCAGCCTTGACGAGGTCGAATGCCTTGTTCCCGGTGTCCGGAGCGGAGCCCGACAGGTTGGTGGCTCCGGCGGCGAGCATGGTGGCGATGAACTTGTCCGCGTCATCGACGAGCGCCTTTCCGGCGGCGTCGGTGTACGGGGCCAGGCTGCCCGCAGACTGGGCGGCGTCGATGTCGTCGACCTTGAAGTCGAAGTTCTTCTCCTGGTCGATCAGGAGGTCGACGCCGGTGTCGGTGATGGCGTCAGCCGACGTGGTGCGGTTGTTGGCCTTGTAGTCCTTGATCGCGGGTGCGACGACACCGGGGATGTGGACGGTGTTGCCCTTTGTCGCGACGCCTTCGTACTGGCGGTCGAGCAGAGCGGCGAACACCTTCTCGGCGTCCCACGCCTGGGTGATGTTCGCCGCCCACAGTTCGGGAATGAAATGGGTGATGGCCATGATGGCTCCTTACTTTCGGATGCCCTTGAGTTCGTCGAGCTGGCCTTTGGCGTCAGCGTCGCGAATCTGGGCTGGGGACATGTTCTTCAGGTCTGCCTGAGTGAGCTGCTGCACCTTGTTCGCCGGCGCCGCATCGGCATTGGCAACCACCGATGCCGGGGCAGCGGGCGGTACGGTCTGCTTGGGTCCGCGGAACGATTGCAGGCGGTCGAGATGGGCGCGCATCTCCTCCTCGGTGTCACCGACGAGTAGATCCGCGGGCACATCGGTGCCTTCCACGATCTTCTTGGCGAGGTTGTCGCGTTCCCGCTGCTTCGTGTTTGCAGCGAGGGCAGCTTCGGCCTTTTCGGCCCGCTCCTGCCAGGTCTGCTCGTCGCGTTCCTTCTGCGCCAGCAGTTCGTCGTACTTGCGGGCCTTGTCGGCGTTCGCCTTCCGGCCCTTCTCGTTCTCGCGAGACAGCGACTTCCACTTGTCGCGTTCAGCGATGAGATCCTCCACACTGAGCGTGGGCTCACTGTCGGTGGTCTCAACCTCGGCGGTCGGGTCGTCTTGCTGGTCAACCGTTTCGGCGGCAGCAGTTTCCTCGGGCATGTTGCTCCTGACGTTTCGTCGGATGGTGCGCCGTTGCGGCGCTCAAAATCCCGCACTGGTGTGCGAGGGAAGCTCTAGGCGGCTTTGAAGTTCTGTCCCGCCATGTGAGGACGGGGCCGATCTCTCCGTGTCGCGACCAGGAGAAGTTCTGGTATCGTGGCGGCGCGATTGTCGGCGCCGGTAAGTTCCCGCACCTGCTTGTGTGTGTCCTCGAGTAGATCCGATCGATCACCGGTCGCCGTTCCAATCCGACTTCACGGGAGCGACGAACAGTCACATCCAGGTGTATGGGCGACAGGTCACCAACGTGATAGCGCTGAGTAGAGGCGATGACACAGAGAGCACAGTTCTTGGGCCGTTCAGCACCCGCCGTACGCCTTGACTCCAGCAGCCTGGAGGACGCGTCGGCCTGCCGTACCTTCGCCATCTGCATGTCCGTCGCCACCAGATGCATCAACCGTGTGGCCCCGCGCGACTGCCGCATCCAGCGGTGCGGATTCGGAAGGTCGGCCCATACCTGCTCAAAAGCCTCCGGTACAACAGTTCGGGTCCACCCACGGCACGGGTAACCCGTCTCGATCCACTGGAAGCGGAACTCCACCTGATACAGCACGGGCAATATAACTGGACGTCAGATTCGCGACTTGAGTTGTCCCGCCGTCACCATCGGCACCATCGGGCAATCAGCTCTCTGCCTGAGCATCACGGAACGCGGGAAGCCACCCCAGATTGCGTTGGCGTAGTTCATCACCCGCGCGCGGACGTCCGCAACGGCCTGTTGGTAGCCGATCAGAAGCGATCAGACTCGGGCATTCGCGTTGTCCACGAAACTCATCAGCTGCTCGTCAGCAGATCTAAGCATCCTGCTCGATCTGCTCCGGCGAGTAGCAAGAATGTTGCGGGCAATCGACTTCATGACTCCCCGCACCCTTCGCCTTCACCGCGGCGTCATACTTCTCCGACAGCGACACGTGATCCGGCGTTCCACGACAAGGAGATCGTCTCCTCGGTCTCAAACCCTCGATACGCAAAGCTTTCGAGATGATCGCCGACAAGCCCGTATCAACCACGTCAAGTCGTCACGCGCCTTCAGGATCAACGCTTCCTTCATCGCAGCAGAGCCGGTAGCCGACTGATTCTGAGAACCCGGAAGCAGCGCGGGGAACGGGTGGCCGACATCTCGACAGCTCCCGCAATCATCCTTCACACCTCCAGAAGAGGCCTAATATCGGTGGCATCGGACTCCCACAACTCGATACCAGCAGGGATGTCCCACAACGCACCAGGCGCCGGCTCGAACACCGACGCCCAATCGATGTCGTTGCCTTCGGCGTCCTTCTGTGGCAGACCTCCCGTGAGGGCGCGCTGACGCCACGCCTGCATCGCTGATGTCACACGACGCTCGAGGATTCCCGCGTTGATGCGGGTGATGGTGTCGAGATGGGGTTCGAACTCACCCATTCCGAGCGGGTTGTTCAACACCACCACCGGCGGCCCCTCGCCGGTGATGACGAACTCTGTCGCCGCATCCCACTGATCCGAACTGGCACGGTTGTTGCGGATGCGCCGCTCCACCACCTCGGCAGGGTTTACCCACACCGAACGGCTGAACAGCTGCCAGCCGATCTGACACCACACGATCGCAAAGTCTGTTTCCGCATCCGAGTCACGCCACCAACGGATCGCGGCGCGCGCCTTCCACGGCTGCAACGGGTCAGTCGCCGCGTACATCATTTCCGGTGAGTCCGCCGTGATGACGGCGTGCCCATTGTCCCCGACCCATGCAGTCATGTAGCTGGTGGCGTAATTCAGCATGTGATGGGTGGCTTCCTTAGCGACCACACCTTTGATGCGGTTATCGCGCCAGATCCTTTGCGCGCAGCCACCACATCACTGTCGGTGTTGGAGCCAACATCAATACCGTTGGGGATCAGCCGCTCCGCCAAGGATGACGAGATCTTCGTCGCCAGGTTGACGCGCGACTGCCGCTGAAAACGCTGCCACGACGCCCGCACATTCTTACCCATCTCAGGGAGCGGGGCGTCGCCGTCAACGTAGCGACGCAGCAGACTGATTCGCGGCTGCGCAGCATCCAAACGGGCTGTGAGGACGGGGAGCCATTCGGCCGGCGTCACCGGAATCATGCACCACCCCTCTCAGTAGATGCGACGTGGCATTCCGACCGGCCTTGGCGGTCGAGCCCCTGACTTGCGTGCGTCCAGACAGGCTTTCCACGACAGCACCGACGCCATCGCGGCATCAAACTTGAGGTCAGCCCGACCATCTTGCTTCTGGAGGACATCCAAGGGTTTCCCCTCGTCGTCCACGATCTTCAGTTCCTTGCGGCCCGCGTTTCCGAGGTGCCTGACAAAGTCCTCGTGGCTGTGTTCGCCACCGAATGTGATCGACCCCGAGTCGATGGCTTCCCGATACTCGCGCAGCGTGTACGCCATCGGCTTCACTCGGGCGGTCCACCACTCCTCCACCCGGTCAGGCCATTTCGCAGCCCACGAGCCGACCGTTTCGGTCCAGTGTGGGGGTCGGCGTACATCTTCCACACCGCATACCGGGTCATGGCGTCCTCGACGGCGGCGGTCACCTCAGCTTCGTTGACTTCCCAACCGTCGTCTTCTAGGTCGTCATCGTCGGGGCGTTCCCACAACCCCAGCAACTCCTGCAACCCGGTGTCGATGCTCGTCGCCACCAACGCGGTAGCGTCACGGAACCGGGCGCCATCGAAACCGAGAGTGATGAACCCGCCCTTAGGGATGCGCTCCCCTGAGCGGCACAAACCCGGTTTGATCTTCTTCATGTCAAACGCCTGGTCGCCCTGACGTTTCCACCGGTTCAACCACACCCGCTCGAGATACGGCCCATCGGCGCCAGGGCGATCCCACTTCGAAGCGATCTCGTCGAACTGGCCCGGACCGAACTCGCCGATCGGGCCGGTCGCCTCAGCGATCGCCCGAATCCGCTCGTCCTTATCCGACAGATCCCGTTCGGGATCGTCATCCGTGCGATACAGATAGAACAAGTCCGGACGCTGAATTTTGCCTTCAGCGATCTGCGTGGCCTCGATGTGAATCTCTTCAGCCACCGAACCCTGACCGGGTTGACCGGCAGTCCCCACATACAACGACCACGGATCATCCAGCGGACGTTTCGGCAGGTTCGCATCCATCGTCTGGTGCGCCTTCAACTGCCGCGGCAAATACAGCCGGTGCGGCTCATCGAAACAGTTCATCGTCGTACGAGCGCCGTCACGAGACCCTGGGTGTTTCGACAATGCGACCGCTTTGCCGTCAGCACGACCGTGATCATTCAGCCGCACAATCCGATCCAACGTCGAATCGAACAGGTCCGCATCAGGGCCTTCTTCGACGATGTACTTCAAAGCGCCGTAAGCAAGTTCCT
>NZ_FNLM01000027.1 GCF_900105725.1 Gordonia westfalica | reverse complement strand
GGAGCGCTGTTTTCAGCACCCAGATGGAGGGTCCGGCCAACAGGAAGATGCGGGGGAACTGGAAGATGGCGGGCAGGAACGGATTCGACCAGACGTCGATCCACTTCAGGTTTTCGTAGTCGGTGAGGAATGTGACGTGCAGCATCCGCTGCCCCATCCCATCCTTCTTCACCGTCTTCTCGTCATAGCGGCCCGTGACACGGATACCGTTGTGTTCCACATCGATGTGGAAGAACTCGCCCTCACCACGCTTGATGCGGCCGATGTCGTCGTTCATCCACTGCGCCACCGGATGCTCGAATGGATCGACAGGGTGATGGAGCCGGTGTCGTTTTCCTTGTCCTCCACCGCCAGGTCAGCAACCTCCAATAGGAGGTGCTGTAGCCGTTGGTGGCCGTCGAAAATGAACACCCCCGGCTGGGTGCGTTGCATCTTCGCCAGACGGCGTTCCTCCGCCGCCGTAACCTCCCAGATCGCTTCACACTTCTCCTGAAGCGTCAGGGTGTCGTAGTCGATTACAGGTGCAGTCATGACAGTCCCGGCATCTCAAGTCCGACAGGGCGAGTCCACAGACGCGGCTGATGCAGCTCAGCCCGGGCACCACCCGCAGGGGCGTTGGTGTAGGAGATCGGCAACAAGGTGGGCGGCGTGTATGGGGGGATGTCGTGAATGATCCACTGCCCGTTCATCCGCCCGAGGAAGTTGGAGCCGGTGAACGTCATCGCATGCAGCTTGCGGCGTTCCCGGGTGATCCGCACACCCTGATCGCTCGATGTGATCTCGGGTAGGGCGACCGTCCGCGCCGCGTACGGACCTGACGGGGCGCGCTGCCCCCGCTTGCCACGCCACGACGGATCAGGCAACGTCCACTTCCCGCGCGTCAACACCCACGTCTGCCGCAACGGAGTGTCCGTCGGATTCGACACCAGAATCGTCCCCGACCCCGACGTCCCCGAACCCTCAAACACCGTCACCTCTTTGCCGGAATCCCACAACGGCATCGGCGCCCGCAACTCATACGTGATGTCATAAAACTGCTGCGTGTACGGGTCACGCTGGGTCTTCAACTCGGGAGCTTCCCGAAGCTGCATCGTCAAACGACGCTCACCCGACAGATCCGACCCCACCTCAACCTGAGTGTGCTGAAAGTTGGCATCCCACTCATCCGGCTGGGCTGCGAAATCCATACGGAAATCAGACTCAAGACGCCCGATCTCCGTCTCATCCGACAACGCATCCGACACATAGAAACCGAGGGTCATGTCGCGGGGCAGATACCGCACCCCACCGAACACGACACCCATCTCCGTGTCCTCCACCCACTGCGTTTCCACGGGAGAATCGATGAGACCTTCCACCCCACCCTCACTGAGGGTGAGGCCGGCATGCCGTTCGATGCCGTGGACAGGCCACCGCATCCCCGACGTACCGATAAGGGTGATCTGCATCCCCATCTAGCGGCCTCCGCTCATAGCCTTGTGCCGTGCCCGCTGCTGGCGGCGTTCCCGCTCGTAGTAGGCGCGTTCGTCTCGCAGGGTGACGTTCGTTGTCCCGCCGTCCATTGCGGAGATCACGGAGATGAGTTGGTCCAGCTTCTCAACGAGGACAGCCGGGGCCGCCCCGCCACGGTCGAGTGAGGCTTTCAGATCCCGCGGATCGAACGGCAGCGCAGTTTCCTTGTGCCCCAGCCCGTTGAGCATGATGTTCGCACCCTCGTGGATGACACCACCCCGCTCGTACCAGCCGGCGTTGACGTGGTGATCCTTCGCCTTCAGCGGGTCGCCGTAACGGTCACCCACATATCGGTCATAGGCTTCGCCCTGCACCGCGGATCGGGTGACGAATCCGGCAGATACTGGTCCTTCGTCGATCCCAAGAACTGGGGCAGACCGAACGCCCCCGACGACGGATTTGTGGCGGTCGGATTCCAGCTGGACTCTTTGTTGATGATCCAGTCGGTGGCCTCCCACGGAGGACCCTGACGCCACGCCTCACGCAAACCGGACCGGAACGCGTCCTTGATCGCATTCCCCGTCGGCGCACCACCAGCAGCCGTGCCGCCGAGGTCTTCGCCAGGACGAGGCTTCACCGTCCCCGGATCAGTCACACCCGGGCGGGCACCCACCGACGGAGCCGACTGGGCAGAACGCTCAAACTCCTGCTTCTTCGCCAACTCCGCCGACTCATAGCGGGCCTTCATCCCCGCCATATCCGAGTCGTACTGGGCCTTCAACTCATCCGAACGTCGCTTGTTCAGATCCTTGTCGAGCTTCTGCGCCTGCAGAGCCTTCTTATCGGCCTCGTACCGTTCCTTACGGGCAGCCTTCTCCTGGTCGTACTGCTGCTTCCGTGCGAGCTTCTCGTCCTCGTACTTCTGCTTCAACCCCAGAGCAGCCGACGGATCAGACCCCGCCTCACCCGGCTTCGGTGTCTTGCCCGTCGCAGAGTCATACTTCGACTTGGCCTCCGCCACACGGGAGTCGTACTCCTGCTTCTTCGCCAGCTCGTCGTTCTCAAACTTGTGCTTGAGATCGTTCAGCTGACGTTCGTAGGTGGCGCGATCGATCTTCTTGAGCGTGAACTGGTTCTCGAGATCTTGCTTCTTGCGGTCGTAGTCCTGCTTCCGAGTCAGCTTCGCGTTCTCATAGTCGGACTTGAGGGAGTCCTTCGCCGCGTCATACTCGGCCTTCGCCCGCTCACGCTCCTCCGGCGACACCTTCGTCCCCGAACCCGATTGCTGCTGCGAGTTCTCGTATTCAGCGAGGGCGCCCAGGATGCCGGGGGTGTCGTTGATGGAGAACACCTTGAGCATGTCCGCGATCTGCTCGGACACGAACGTGTTCGCCACGGCACCGAGGCGGCCCGAAATGCTCTTATCCCCAGTGCTACTGCCCGAGGTGCCTGAACCGCCTGTGGCGTCGTATCCGCCCGGGCCGGTCTGCACCCACGTCCCATCCGGACGCTGCACCCAACCACCCGAATCAGAACCCGGATCAGTCCACGACGGATCAACCTTGATGAACGCATGCTCAGAAAACTGCGGATCATCAGCCCCCACAGAGCCGCCCAGCATGCCGCCACCGTTCTGGCCGCCCATCTCAACGTTCGTCCCATCCGGGAGAGTGCCGGCAGTATGCCCACCCCCGGCGCCGCCGTTGTACCAGCCGAACCGCATATCCCCAGACGACCCGCGACCCAACTGGCCACCCATCTGCTGAATCTGCGCACCCATCGTGGCAGTGGTGAAACGCCCACCGAACGGGTCCAAACCGGCAGCCTTACGGGCGAACGCACTCATGGCACCAGAGCAGTCGCCCCAGTTCACGCCACCCCACACATACGGGGAGCCCGTCAGCGGGCCGGACGCACCCTCACCCTCAGCGAGGCGACGCAGAATGCCGCCGTCAGCGAACCGGCGAACACCATCAACGCCAGCAGCCTGCGCCAAACGCTTGACACCACCACCAGCGATAGCACCCAGCAACCCCGAAAGGCTGTTCGGCACATTCCCATCCGGAATGAGCTGGTAACCAAACATGTCCGCGACTGTCGCGAGAATGCTCGTCGACCTGGACCGCTTCCCCGGGGCCAGAGGAATGAACGCCTCACCACCAGTCTCAGGTTCAGCCCACTGCACCAGAGTGTTCGGGCGCGCCTTCTCGATGACCGCCTGGTTCGGCAACTTCCCATTCGCATACTGCTCGAGATCCCGAATACCGCCCTGTGCGTAGCGGCGAACCGAGCCGTCAGCATTGTTCGCCAGACCGGGACCGCGCCACACCTGGCCACTCGGGGTAGTGTCGCCGAGGTTGAGACCACGAGTCTGCACATTGATGTATGCCTGACGCTCCCGGGCGGCCCGATCTAGCTCAGTGTTGATGAGACCGAGCTTCTGCATAATCGCAGCGATCTCCATATCCACCTTGGGATTCGCGGTGGTCTGCGAGAGGGTATTCAGCTGCTCCATCGACACGGCTTTGCCCTGCAGCAACTGGTCAATAACTAGCCCAGCAGCCGGCGACACAGCGGTACGATCCAGCCCTTCAAGCGCTCCCCGGGCCTCACTATTTCGCAGATCGAACATAGCCTTGTCGAGGTCGACCTTCGGGTTCGCCCGCAGCGCATTCAGCACGGCGATGTTCTGCGTAACCATCAGAATCTTCGCCGAGCATCCGCATCATCCGCAGTGATCTTCACCTGATTGGTGTTCGGAATCCGCTCAACCGTCGCACCCAGCCGCTCCAGCAGACCCTGCGTCTCCTTGGTAACCGCCGAACTGTCGATCGTCATCGTCTTCTGGGTCGGCATGTCATTCCACTTGGCGGAGATCGCCGCCAATTGCTGGACCGCCTCAGGGGCACCCTTCAGGGCCACCGTCACTTCGACGTCATCAAGACCGAGTTTGTCTGCAGCGGCACGGATCTGCTCACCAGTCAGGCCATACTGCCGCGCCAACTGGGCGAGAGCCTCCTGGTTCTGACGATTCCGCTCCGTCATATCAGCACCCGACGCGGCAGCATCAGTTGTGGCGTCCACAATGTCCACCAGCGATTGCCGGAGCGCAGCACCATTCTTCGTTGCCGTGTCGATGCCCAGCTTCTGACTCAGGAGCGCCGCACCGAACCCCTCAGACTGGTTGATAGCCTCCTTGGTCGAGTCAGCAACCTGACGCATCACGTCGTTGTGACGGGCAATCGCCTCACCCTCAGTGCGGGCGGGGTTCAACGCATCGAGCGCCGACTTCAGCGCCCGTGTCTTCTCCGCCGCGGTCGACGTCTTGTCGCCCAGGACGCGCATTGCCTCGCCGAGTTCGGAGACGCCAGGCGCCACGCGCCCAGCCGCCTCGCGCTGGCGCATGAACTCATCACGGATCTTCGAGAGCTGGCCCGCCGCCATGATGCCGCCCTCGCCAGTGGCGGCAAGTCGGTCACCAAGCAGCTTCCACTGTCCGTCGGAGCCGTACAGAGAGCGGGCGACTTCTTCGTTGGACATCCCGAGATCGCGGATCGCCTTTTCAGCCGCCATGGCTCGCTCGGCGTTCTCATTCAGCACTTCGTTCGAGCCGGATGCCATCTTGAAGAGGCCGCCGACCTCTTTGAGCTGTTCCCACGTCGACTTGTGCTGATCGGCGGCAGTGCTCAGCGTCTTCTGGTACGCCCCAACCTGTTCCGCAGCCTTGGCCCAGGTGTCATCGTTCATGGCACCGCGGGACTCACGGAAAGCGGCACCCATCAGCCTCTGGGACTCCGCAAGCTCCTTCACCGCCTGCGACTGAGCCTTCGCCTTCTGCGTCGCATCGGCGTGAGCCTGCGCGCCCATCATCAGATATGCGGCACCAGCCATGAGCGCGATATTCAAAGGGCCGCCCAATGCCGCAGACAGTCCACCGGCCGCCCCACGTAGTGCGCTGAGTCCGCCGGAAGCGGCCATTCCCGCGTTGGCACCAAGGACGCGGATATGGGCGCCGGCCGTCGAGAGCTGCGGGTTCGCCTGCCGGATGTAGCCAAGCGAGGTCCGATAGGCGTCGGTGAAGTTGCCGATTGCCGGACGCACACCGCCGAACGCCGTTCCGACACGACTGATTCCCGTATGCATCGGGCCGAGCGCCGTCGTGACGCGCCCAGGATTGCGGCACGGTTCGGAACGCCAACCACGCCGCGAGCGCTGCGGTGACGTAACCCGGATGCGCCTCCATGAGATCGCCGACAGTCTGAAGCACCGGGGCGAGTCCTTGCAGAATCCCCGACGCCGTCTGGACCGTCGCCAGGAACACCTGCCAGCCGCCGACGCCGAGCGACGCAGACGCTTCCGCGAGTGCCGCCCCAATCGTACGCGCTGCAGGACCGAGTTCCATCAGTGAATCCCACAGCGCCGTAAAGGTTTCGGCCGCTCGATCAAGAGCTCCCGAGCCCTCGAGGGTTGCATACAGACCCTTGAGCTGCGGCACCCACTGGTCGAAGATCTTGGCGTCCGCGGCGAGCGCGAAATCCTTCATCTTCGGGGTGAGATCGTTTACTGCTTCGGTCAGGCCGACAACGCCGCCCTTGGCGCGGAGAAGGAACGGCTCCATGCCCGCAGCCGACAGGCGGCCCATCGCGGTCCGGAAGTTGGCGAGCTTCGCGGGAAGGGTCTCGCCCATCTCCTTCGCGAGGTTGCCGGTGCCCTGGTTGATCGCCGTGACGACCTGGTCGAACGAGATCTTGCCCTCTTCGCCGAGGGTGCGGACCTCGGCAGTCGTCTTGCCGATCGACTTCGCAATGAGGTCATAGATCGGCACGCCGCGCTGGGCCAGCTGCAACGCCTCCGAGCCCATCAACTTGCCCGACGCCTTGATCTGCATCATCACGAGGCCGATGTCCTGCGCCGAGGCGCCAGAGGCCGCAGAGATGTTCACCAACGCCTTCACAGCGTTGTTCATGTCGTCGCCCGCCGCCACGCCAGCACCGCCCAGCATCGCTGCTGCCGCCGCTGCATCAGCCAGCGAAGTCGAGGTGCCGGTGACGATGTCATTCAGATCGGCAAGCTGACGCTTCGTGTCACCGGCCGACAGCCCCATATTGCGGAACTGGATGTCCGCCTTCTCCAGGGTGGTGATCCGGTTGTAGCCTGCCGACAGGGCATCCTGCAGCACCTTCGATGCTGCGCCCGCCGCCTTCGACACGCCAATCCCCAGCGCCGTGCCGAGGGCGGTGGACATCGTGTGACCCATGCGACGCCCAGTGTCACCAGCGCCGCGTTCAGCACCATTGAGCGCGTTACGGATGCCAGGAGCGATACGGCTCGTCTCTGGAACGATGGAAATGTAGGCAACACCTAGCTCCGTGGCCACGCTGCCACCCCCTTTGCTTGCCGCCAGAAATGACGAACACCCCAGAGGCTCATGGCCTTAGGGGTGTTCGTTGAGTCCGTATGTATGCGCTGTTTCTAGGCCTTTCGACCGAGGTACTCGATCGCGCTTCGCAGCACGTTCGGGTCATCCTTCAGTAGGCCCAATCCGCGGTTGCACGATCCGCAGAGGAATCCGCGGACGCACTGCCCGCAGGTTCGCCACTGCTTACTCCGTGGAGGGCAGCAGCTGTGGTCATGGTCGATATGTAGCGCCCCCACGCGCTCGCCGCAGATGTCGCAGCCCCGATTCATCGCGGCCGCGTACTCCTCCGGGTGATTCCGTACTTCAGATATCGGCGCGCTTCGGGGGATTCTCTACCGCAGGTGCGGCACCACTGAGTGTCGGTGCGCTGAAGCCTCGCCCCGGTGCGCCGCTGTAGGGAGAAGTCCTGCCCGCATAGCCGACATTTCGCCGTCGTTGGGCGACGCCCGTTGTATCGAGAGTCGGTTTGCTGACAGCCCCTCGAGCAGTGCTTACGGCGCCCCGACCCCTTCGGGACACCTGCCCCGCAAACGACGCACACCCATTCCTTCGACCACGTGTCCGGCCGGAGTTCGCCGTGGCGATCAAGCTGAACCCGGTGCGAGTCGCACACCGTCTGCATGCCCCGCGTAGGGCGGTCGCATGTGGGGTGCTCGCAGATGGGGCGACATTCGTCGGAGCAGTACGCATGCTGTCCGGGACCTCGGTCGATGGGTGATCCACATGTCGGACATGGACGTCGGGTTCGGGTAGCCTTCACGGCAGCCCCTCCTTGGTGCTTCAAGCGAGTGGGTTAGGCCCCGGCTGGTGTTGGTAGCACCTCCGGGGTCGCTCCATTCTATCTCGGGTCGTCGCACTGACGGCTTATCCTGTCGAGATGAAACGTGCATGCATTGCCATCCCAGTAATCGCATTCGCCCTCGCCGCCTCTGGGTGCAGCGACCGAAGCCCCGAGGCCGGTAAGGCTCCTGCGACATCGTCGGCCTCCGCACCTGCCCCTGCAGTCGCAGGTGCGTACACGTCAGTGAGTCAACTCGCGGCCGGACTAACTTCAGCCGGCTTCCCATGCCTGGTTACTGACGCAACCTCGGGGCCGAAGGCTGAGCACGGATCGTGCCCACTAACCCCAACGGCCGAAGCTCGACTGAGTGTGTGGTTCTCAGAAGACCTCGCCTCGAAGGGAATCGCTGCATCGGTAAAGCACTCTGACATCACGGGAGACATCACTGGCGATCGCCACTACTACGTAACGGGACCAACCTGGCTGATCAGCCTCGACCAGAACGCGGTCATGGCAGGCCAGATTGCGGGACAGTTCGGCGGCGAACTAGTGAAGTCCGGTGATATCTAGCGCATCGACGCCGCGACCGCCCGAGCCTTCTCAGCCTCGCTGGGACCTTCGCCCTCGGTAGCTTCGGCAGCGTCATCCCGAGGCGGCCCATACCGGGCCGGGAAGTAGATCTCAGGCACTTCGTTAAACGTGGTCAACGCCTGCATGTATCGGAGGTCGGAAACGATCGTCGCCACCTCCGACAAGAGCATCACAGACGGATCAGACCACAGCCAAGTGTCAGGATTCCATGCCCGGAACAGCTCCATTGCGTGGTCTGTGCGAGCCCTGCGGACAATAGCCCGCAGGTCAGTCCATGAAAACCAGGGCTTCCCGAGATCCCGCAACCTGAGGCCGCGGGAAATCAGGTCGTACTCGATGGCCTCCCCGTGCTCGTCTAGGAGTCGGCGGAGGCCGAAGATTCCCCCACTGTGATGTCAGGATCTTCGAGCTGCTTCTTGATCCACTGGATGGTGCCCTCAGGGATCTTCGTCATCAGGAGCTTGTACTCGGCAGCCGACACGTACGGCTTGAGCCACCGGAGGGTGACTTCCTTCTCCTCGAAACCCTTCAGGGTTTCCTCTGCGTCGACCGGGCGCGGCAGCGTCTTCTCCGCGCTGTTGAGGCTGTTCGCCCATTCGGCGATCTTCACATCCGCTTCCCCGAACGGGGTGATCCAGTCCTGGTACTTCTTGATCTCGGCGGGGTCCATCCACTTGCGCGGCGGCATCGACACCAGTACCGGATCGCGCCCGGGATGGGGACGGCGAACTTCAACAGGTGATCGTCGGACGAGGGGGCTACTGCGTAGCCTTCGGGAACAGACATGGTTTGACCAGGAACCTTTCAACATTGGGATAGAACTTCAACCAGGAGCAGCCCCGGCCTGGCAAAAGGACGCGGCTCCTGGTCAGGGACAACATGACACCCCTTCGCCAGGCCGAGATTGTGTGCCCGGGGAGGCTAGATACCTCCCCGGGCAAGACGGGTCAGCTACCCGAAGTGGCGGCGATGCCGTCCACGTCGCCGAACTCGTCGACGTAGTCGCCGTTGGAGTTGCGGAACGCTCGGATCGTCAACTCCACGCCCGACGCGTCCTGCGACTCGTCCTTCCACTCCGCGATCTCCGAGACGCGGCCCTTCTCCACGACGTACGTCTTGAACTTCTTGCCGCACTTCGTGGCGAACACGTGGGCCGACAGCGGAAGCTGCGACGAGTTGTGGCGGACGTGGTAGCGCTGCCCCTTGCCGCCGGCAGCGGGGATGAGGGTGACGTTGTCGTCACCTGCGACGGTCCGCTTCACCGACGGCAGGTCGACGTCGAGCAGCTTGATCTTGAAGCTGGTGCCGTACTCGGTCTGCACATCGACGTAGTCGCCACCGTCGAAGTCCTTGACGGTGTTCGAGGTGCGGGTGATGCCGACCGACAGGCCGTCGACCGCCGCGGTTCCGTGGTCCTCGAACGCGGCGTTCAGGTCTTCCGGCGACTCGACCGGAGCGGTGGGAAGCGTGGTACCCAGAGGTGCCCGCCAGTAGACGCCGCCGTCGAGCGACTGCGCCACGTAAGAGTGTTCGACTGCCATTGTTTTGCCCCTTTCAGGCGAGGTGACCAGGAGCCGCGAAAGGGTTATTCAGTTAGGAGACTTTAGGTTCGGAGCACGAAGAGTGTCCCGGTGAACTGGAACCGGGAATGCTTTTCATAGTCCGGGTTGGGATAGTCGGCCAGGCTGTTCATGACCCAGTCGGTTACCCACAGGCCTGCCCATGGGCCGCCCGAGGATGCAGCCTGGAATCCGTCCGCGATGGTTCCGATCGATTGCTCAGTCCACGCCGTGTCCGGGCTGCCCTTGGGGGTTGAGCCGTACAGTTCGACAAGGATGCGAGCGCGATCCAGTGAGCGATCCCGTGGGCCGCCGATACGAGAAACCCTCCCGAATCGGGCAGGGTCTTCTGAGACGGTCGTGGAGAACTTCACTCCAGGCAGCGCCGCTCGGCAGATGGAGAGCGCCGCCAGCGTGGGTGTCGACATCAGTTATCCGAGAGCCCTGAGGATCGTGTTGTTGCGGGCATTGTCGCGTTGCGCCTTGTAGTCGGCGGTGACGACAGAGGCACGCCAACGGCCCTGGGGACGTGCCATGCCTGCCCGTGAACCCACCGCGTACGTGCCCTCGCCCATAGCGCTCGCATCGTCAGCAATGCGCTCAGCATGACCCTCGAGCTCGCTGATGATGTCGGACGTCCGACCGTATCGGACGTCCTTGAACGCCTTCTGATTCCACTCGATTCTCACGACGACTTCACCACCTTCAGAGTTACGACGTAGCAACCGCCGCCCGTGAGAGACGGAATCCTGGTGTAGTCCTTGGGTTGGCCGACAACGTCATAGACAGTTCCGTCGATGACTTCCCTGTCACGTGGTGACACCGGACCGAAATCGGGGAGGACGATGATTCCCACGTCAACGGAGTCCCGGATGTGCCCCGGGAGATCTAGTTCATCGCTTTGTGGGTCGATGAACGTCACGAACTTCCGCGGGTCCGGTTCGCCCCAGGACTCGACATCGTTGCCGTAGTCGTCGGCGCCGGTTCCGTTGAACGGCAGGTGTTCTACGTCGAAGACGGCGGGTATTCCCCTACGGTGCCTGGACAATGACTTGCCCTCCCTGCCAGCGAAACGATGCCGCCAACTTCAGGTCCGACTCGGACATCTGCAAACCCGAGTTCGGCGCTCGGACCGACCATGCAGTGGTCTGCGAGATCGGACCTGCGGAGTCGGTCAGCGACCGGGCTCCGGCCATCACTTCCTCCGGCGTCACAAGAGCGCGGATCACCATTTCGGCGACCGCATTCTTCACACGCGGCGGCACTTCTCCGCCATGCGAGTATGTGACAGTGAGGAACCGTGAAGAATCACATCCGACGGTCAACCACATCCCATTTCGGGTGTAGTCCACAGAGTTTCCCGCGTCATCGGTCACAGACGTCACCCCTGTGACTGGCAACTGGTCCAGACGGACCCGCCCACCATTCACCTTCAACCGCACCGTCGACTCGCCGGGGGTGAACTGCTGTTGGGATGCGGCACGGAACTGGTCCGATGCCGCATCCAACAGTTGATACACCGACGCGTGCTCAGGTTCGGTCAGGTCCCTTTGCGCCACGGCGATCACGTCGTCACGAACAGCAAGGGGAGGAAGAGACACCTGGATCAGCTACCCGAAGTCATTCCGAACTTGACGACGCCGTCCGGACGGACAACCTTGCCGCCGTACACGTGCAGGCCGCGCAGCCGGTCGGCGAAGCTGTTGTCGGCGCGCAGGGCCTCCACCTTATCGAGCTGCGACACGTAGGCCGCGGCCTCCGGGTGGAACGCCACGAAGCCGGGGGTGGAGTTGTTGGGCAGGTTGTTCGACGACAGCACACGGAACCCGAGGAGGGAGCCGATGGTGCCGTTGCGGAGGCCGTTGTTGTCGCCGGACACATCGAAGCTGGTGAGCTTCGAATCCGCGCCGAGGAGCAGACCTTCGAAGTCGGCGTTGCACACGAGAACTCGGCCGGAGGCGGGGGCGTTCTTCTTGTTCAGGGCCACACGAGCAGCCTTGACGAGGTCGAATGCCTTGTTCCCGGTGTCCGGAGCGGAGCCCGACAGGTTGGTGGCTCCGGCGGCGAGCATGGTGGCGATGAACTTGTCCGCGTCATCGACGAGCGCCTTTCCGGCGGCGTCGGTGTACGGGGCCAGGCTGCCCGCAGACTGGGCGGCGTCGATGTCGTCGACCTTGAAGTCGAAGTTCTTCTCCTGGTCGATCAGGAGGTCGACGCCGGTGTCGGTGATGGCGTCAGCCGACGTGGTGCGGTTGTTGGCCTTGTAGTCCTTGATCGCGGGTGCGACGACACCGGGGATGTGGACGGTGTTGCCCTTTGTCGCGACGCCTTCGTACTGGCGGTCGAGCAGAGCGGCGAACACCTTCTCGGCGTCCCACGCCTGGGTGATGTTCGCCGCCCACAGTTCGGGAATGAAATGGGTGATGGCCATGATGGCTCCTTACTTTCGGATGCCCTTGAGTTCGTCGAGCTGGCCTTTGGCGTCAGCGTCGCGAATCTGGGCTGGGGACATGTTCTTCAGGTCTGCCTGAGTGAGCTGCTGCACCTTGTTCGCCGGCGCCGCATCGGCATTGGCAACCACCGATGCCGGGGCAGCGGGCGGTACGGTCTGCTTGGGTCCGCGGAACGATTGCAGGCGGTCGAGATGGGCGCGCATCTCCTCCTCGGTGTCACCGACGAGTAGATCCGCGGGCACATCGGTGCCTTCCACGATCTTCTTGGCGAGGTTGTCGCGTTCCCGCTGCTTCGTGTTTGCAGCGAGGGCAGCTTCGGCCTTTTCGGCCCGCTCCTGCCAGGTCTGCTCGTCGCGTTCCTTCTGCGCCAGCAGTTCGTCGTACTTGCGGGCCTTGTCGGCGTTCGCCTTCCGGCCCTTCTCGTTCTCGCGAGACAGCGACTTCCACTTGTCGCGTTCAGCGATGAGATCCTCCACACTGAGCGTGGGCTCACTGTCGGTGGTCTCAACCTCGGCGGTCGGGTCGTCTTGCTGGTCAACCGTTTCGGCGGCAGCAGTTTCCTCGGGCATGTTGCTCCTGACGTTTCGTCGGATGGTGCGCCGTTGCGGCGCTCAAAATCCCCGCACTGGTGTGCGAGGGAAGCTCTAGGCGGCTTTGAAGTTCTGGTCCCGCCATGTGAGGACGGGGCCGATCTCTCCGTGGTCGCGGACCAGGAGAAGTTTCTGGTAGTCGTGGGCGGCGCGATTGTCGGCGCCGGTAAGTTCCCGCACCTGCTTGTGTGTGTCCTCGAGTAGATCCGGATCGATCACCCGGTCGCCGTTCCAATCCGACTTCACGGGAGCGACCGAACAGTCACATCCAGGGTGTATGGGCGACAGGTCACCAACGTGATAGCGCTGAGTAGAGGCGATGACACAGAGAGCACAGTTCTTGGGGCCGTTCAGCACCCGCCGGTACGCCTTGACTCCAGCAGCCTGGAGGGACGCGTCGGCCTGCCGTACCTTCGCCATCTGCATGTCCGTCGCCACCAGATGCATCAACCGTGTGGCCCCGGCCGCGACTGCCGCATCCAGCGGTGCGGATTCGGAAAGGTCGGCCCATACCTGCTCAAAAGGCCTCCGGTACAACAGTTCGGGGTCCACCCCACGGCCACGGGTAACCCCGTCTCGATCCACTGGAAGCGGAACTCCACCTGATACAGCACGGGCAATATAACTGGACGTCAGATTCGCGACTTGAAGTTGTCCCGCCGTCACCATCGGCACCAGTCGGGCAATCAGCCTCTCTGCCTGAGCATCACGGAACGCGGGAAGCCCACCCCAGATTGCGTTGGCGTAGTTCATCACCCGCGCGCGGACGTCCGCAACGGCCTGTTGGTAGCCGATCAGAAGGCGATCAGACTCGGGCATTCGCGTTGTCCACGAAACTCATCAGCTGCTCGTCAGCCAGATCTAAGGCATCCTGCTCGATCTGCTCCGGCGAGTAGCCAAGAATGTTGCGGGCAATCGACTTCCATGACTCCCCCGCACCCTTCGCCTTCACCGCGGCGTCATACTTCTCCGACAGCGACACGTGATCCGGCGGTTCCCACGACAAGGAGATCGTCTCCTCGGTCTCAAACCCCTCGATACGCAAAGCTTTCGAGATGATCGCCGACAAGCCCGTATCAACCACGTCAAGTCGGTCACGCGCCTTCAGGATCAACGCTTCCTTCATCGCAGCAGAGCCGGTAGCCGACTGATTCTGAGAACCCGGAAGCAGCGCGGGGAACGGGGTGGCCGACATCTCCGACAGCTCCCGCAAGTCATCCTTCACACCCTCCAGAAGAGGCCTAATATCGGTGGCATCGGACTCCCACAACTCGATACCAGCAGGGATGTCCCACAACGCACCAGGCGCCGGCTCGAACACCGACGCCCAATCGATGTCGTTGCCTTCGGCGTCCTTCTGTGGCAGACCTCCCGTGAGGGCGCGCTGACGCCACGCCTGCATCGCTGATGTCACACGACGCTCGAGGATTCCCGCGTTGATGCGGGTGATGGTGTCGAGATGGGGTTCGAACTCACCCATTCCGAGCGGGTTGTTCAACACCACCACCGGCGGCCCCTCGCCGGTGATGACGAACTCTGTCGCCGCATCCCACTGATCCGAACTGGCACGGTTGTTGCGGATGCGCCGCTCCACCACCTCGGCAGGGTTTACCCACACCGAACGGCTGAACAGCTGCCAGCCGATCTGACACCACACGATCGCAAAGTCTGTTTCCGCATCCGAGTCACGCCACCAACGGATCGCGGCGCGCGCCTTCCACGGCTGCAACGGGTCAGTCGCCGCGTACATCATTTCCGGTGAGTCCGCCGTGATGACGGCGTGCCCATTGTCCCCGACCCATGCAGTCATGTAGCTGGTGGCGTAATTCAGCATGTGATGGGTGGCTTCCTTAGCGACCACACCTTTGATGCGGTTATCGCGCCAGATCCTTTGCGCCGCAGCCACCACATCACTGTCGGTGTTGGAGCCAACATCAATACCGTTGGGGATCAGCCGCTCCGCCAAGGATGACGAGATCTTCGTCGCCAGGTTGACGCGCGACTGCCGCTGAAAACGCTGCCACGACGCCCGCACATTCTTACCCATCTCAGGGAGCGGGGCGTCGCCGTCAACGTAGCGACGCAGCAGACTGATTCGCGGCTGCGCAGCATCCAAACGGGCTGTGAGGACGGGGAGCCATTCGGCCGGCGTCACCGGAATCATGCACCACCCCTCTCAGTAGATGCGACGTGGCATTCCGACCGGCCTTGGCGGTCGAGCCCCTGACTTGCGTGCGTCCAGACAGGCTTTCCACGACAGCACCGACGCCATCGCGGCATCAAACTTGAGGTCAGCCCGACCATCTTGCTTCTGGAGGACATCCAAGGGTTTCCCCTCGTCGTCCACGATCTTCAGTTCCTTGCGGCCCGCGTTTCCGAGGTGCCTGACAAAGTCCTCGTGGCTGTGTTCGCCACCGAATGTGATCGACCCCGAGTCGATGGCTTCCCGATACTCGCGCAGCGTGTACGCCATCGGCTTCACTCGGGCGGTCCACCACTCCTCCACCCGGTCAGGCCATTTCGCAGCCCACGAGCCGACCGTTTCGGTCCAGTGTGGGGGGTCGGCGTACATCTTCCACACCGCATACCGGGTCATGGCGTCCTCGACGGCGGCGGTCACCTCAGCTTCGTTGACTTCCCAACCGTCGTCTTCTAGGTCGTCATCGTCGGGGCGTTCCCACAACCCCAGCAACTCCTGCAACCCGGTGTCGATGCTCGTCGCCACCAACGCGGTAGCGTCACGGAACCGGGCGCCATCGAAACCGAGAGTGATGAACCCGCCCTTAGGGATGCGCTCCCCTGAGCGGCACAAACCCGGTTTGATCTTCTTCATGTCAAACGCCTGGTCGCCCTGACGTTTCCACCGGTTCAACCACACCCGCTCGAGATACGGCCCATCGGCGCCAGGGCGATCCCACTTCGAAGCGATCTCGTCGAACTGGCCCGGACCGAACTCGCCGATCGGGCCGGTCGCCTCAGCGATCGCCCGAATCCGCTCGTCCTTATCCGACAGATCCCGTTCGGGATCGTCATCCGTGCGATACAGATAGAACAAGTCCGGACGCTGAATTTTGCCTTCAGCGATCTGCGTGGCCTCGATGTGAATCTCTTCAGCCACCGAACCCTGACCGGGTTGACCGGCAGTCCCCACATACAACGACCACGGATCATCCAGCGGACGTTTCGGCAGGTTCGCATCCATCGTCTGGTGCGCCTTCAACTGCCGCGGCAAATACAGCCGGTGCGGCTCATCGAAACAGTTCATCGTCGTACGAGCGCCGTCACGAGACCCTGGGTTGTTCGACAATGCGACCGCTTTGCCGTCAGCACGACCGTGATCATTCAGCCGCACAATCCGATCCAACGTCGAATCGAACAGGTCCGCATCAGGGCCTTCTTCGACGATGTACTTCAAAGCGCCGTAAGCAAGTTCCTCAACCTGCTCCACCGACACCGCCAACATCGGAATGTACGGCGAGTTCACCGGCCTACCCACCGGATTCCCCGAGGCATCCCACCCGTCAAACCGGGTCGGCCCCTCCGGATGAAGCTCACAGAACGCTAGGAGCGCCTGCTTCTCTGTCTTCGCCAACCCCTTGCGGACTGACAGTCCAACCCGTTTGAACCGACGACGTCCCTCCCAAGGATGACCTTTCGGGAACACCTCGAAAGCACGATGGATGAACGCCCGAAACTCCGGGTCAATCTCGTACGGCTCCCCCTGCAACGAACCCGGGCCATAGATCGCACGATCCTCGATCAGATCGCATATCTGCGGCCCCAGGGTTGGCCAGGGTTCCGGGTCTGGACCCGGAACGACCAGCAGCACGGGTCACACGGCGTAGAGACTCGAGCGCGGATCATCCTTCGGAGGATTCTTCCGCTGCGGCACCGACGTTTCCCGCCGGCGCTTGCCACGGTTCTCCACCTCGTCGACATGCTCAACCTCGGCCCGCAGACGCATCAGCGCCAGCGGATTCAACCCGAGACGGTCAGACAACTGCCGCGCCTCCGCAGCAGCCTTCAGGTCGCCCTGCTCGGCACGAACCTTCCACCGCACATATTGCGCAACCTCACGATGCGTATGGGACTCTTCCCAGATCACCGCCTGAGGCGTCGACCACAGATCCGCCCACAACGCCTTCTCTGCATCAGTGGCCTGCTCAATCTGCAACTGCAACTGGGCCACCAGCAGTTCATTCTTGTTCAGATCGCGCCGCAGCCGGCCCTTCGCGCGACCATCGTCCTCACCCTCCAACTCCACCTGGAGTGACGCGACACGATCGCGAGCAACCTCGAGCATCGCCGACGCATTCACATCCGGAAGCAGAGGCCACTCAGGCGTAGCGCCCTCACGCCCCTCAGACGGCAGAGACCGGAAGTCCTTCTTCGGGTTGTTGCGGCGAGCACGCACAGACGGGTGCTTCGGAGCAGGTCCAGGCATTGAACTACCTCCCATTTCGGGATCGGAGGCCCTAACCATTTCGGCAGGGCCAGAGCGTACGGAACCCGTACGCAGGTCTTTCAGCAGTGCCTTCCGGGGCCGGGAGGGGGTGGGGTGGGGGGTGGAGGCCCTGGGTTCGAACGGGTGTTCGATGTAGCACCGGGTGCCCGAGGTTGTCACCCCGTTTCCGCAGGTCAGAGGCCTTTTCCGGCCTTGGCCTCGCGTTGGGTCTTGGGCTTGTGGCACTCGGTGCACAGAGTTTCGAGGTTGTCGAGATGGTTGGGGCCACCTGCTGCTCGGTTGCGGGTGTGGTCGGCGTGGAGAGTGCCGTCTCCGGGGTTGCCGTGGTGGCCGCAGCGTTGGCAGGTGTACTGGTCACGGCGGAAGCAGGCTGTTTGGAGCCTGTGGGGGACGTTGCGCCCCTTGGATTGGGGCCAGGTGGTTCGGTGTTTTGGGCAGTAGGTGTGGCCGACTGTGCGGGTGGTGCAGTCTGTTCGACCGCACTTCTTGGGTGCCCTCGGCATTACCCGGCATACCTCCATGCTTTTCGGGGCATGGTTCGTTCGATTCCGTCGGGATGTTGGATGACGGTGTGGTCGTCGCGATGGTCGACCAACGACGGGTGGGTGTAGGCGGCGCGGCGGCCTTCGGCCAGCATCCACGTGGTGATGGCTTCGTCGAGCGGGAGGGTGAGTCCGTCGATGTGCTCGAGCATCTGCTTGACGAGTGGTGTTCGGATGGCAACACCAACGGTGTGCCACAGGTTCGGCAGGGTGAAGTAGTTGGCGCCAGCGTTGTCGGCTTCGGTGATGGCCAGCCGGTACACGTCCTGCGCTTGGAGTGGGTAGCTGGTGCCGCAGTAGAGGGACACCACATCGGTGGGTGTGGAGGTGAGGGCTTCGGCCAGTCGGGTGTGGAAGTCGGTGCACGGGATGGCGTCGTCCTCGAGCACCACAGTCCAGTCGCTGTTGGTCATGGATGCTGCAGCCCATGCCCTCTGCCCATTGGCTGTGAGTCCCGATGCTTGGGTGTCGAGGACTAGGTCGGCATCCAATGCTTGGGCGAGTTCGTAGGCTTGGGTCTTGCGCCGTACGTCCCCGACGACAGCGATCCGGTACAGCATCAGTCGGCTGCGATGGCCTCGGCCGTGTCCCGCAGGATGCTGGCCACCTGGTCTCGCAGCCCCTCGATGGACAGCTCGTAGTTGACGTTGTTGCCGTCGGTGTGGACTTGGGTTGCGGTCACGTCGATTGAGGCGGTGCCGAGTTCGTGGAAGATCCCATCGACCATCAGTCCGAGCTTGGCGTTCAGAACTCCGAGTGCTGCCATCAGTAGCCTGTCCCCTCGTGTTGTCCTGTGTGCAGCAGGGTTTGGGTCTTCATCCACCCGAACTTCCAGCCCTGCTGCCGGAGCTGTGTGGACTTGACGCGTTCGGAGTCGGGTTGTTGGGGCCAGCCGTCGAGCCAGGCTTCACGTCGCCACACCGCTGGGTTGGTGGTGTGGACTAAGTCTTGGGCGATGTGGTCGCCGCGGTCCTCGATCACCCTGTGCTTGCCGAGCGCTTCGAGTCGTTGCCGGCACACCTCGAGTCCTTCGAGGACACCATCGGTCTCGTAGTCGTAGAACGGGTCTCGGAGTAGGGCGATCTGGGCGAGGTCTCGTTCGGTGTCGAGGATGTCTGTCAGCTCTTTGAGATCCACATCCGCAATGAACTGGAAGTCCTCTTCGACGAACAGTGTGTAGTCGCCGGCCATCACAGTGCAGGCCAGTTGCATGGTGTGGGCGTAGCCTCTGCCATGGCCTTCGATGACTGTGCCGTACTGGGACCAATGGTTGGTGTGGTCTCGGTTGTTGCTGTCGTCGATCAACACCACATCGGTTATGCCTGTGACGTGGTCGCGGATGGATGCCATGCAGGTGTCGATGTGGGTGCGGCCTCGGTAGCCGCCAACAACGAGCCTCACTTGCGTGCAGCCCATCGTTCCTGGGCCGCCAGCCTGGCACAGGATCGGCAGTGCCTATAACCCCTGCCGTCGATCCTTACGTTCTCGCCAGCGAGCGCGTGCCCCCGTTTGCAGTACCGCTTTCGGGCGTTGACTGCGGTGCGTCCAACGCCACGCATTGTGTTGACCACCGGTGTTACCACCTCAAGGTGTTGCGGGTTGCAACACCTAGTGTTCCGACACAGATGGTCGATTACCTTCCCATCCGCGATTGGCTCAACCAGGTACTCGTACACCCAGCGATGGACATACCGTGTGTGGTTTCGCCCGAGTGCGTTGTACCCAAACATCCCATGCCCGCTTCGGGCGTGACCGGCTCCGGTCCAGACCCAGCAGTCCGCCTCCCGCTCGCCCTTTACGACCTTCGGGAAGATTCGAGTTGCGAGCACCTCGTCTGATGGGTGAGGGGTGTCGCGGTATCTGTCCGCGATGTAGTGCCGCTGGCACATCCCTCGCCATCGCGACTTTCGGTCGCATTCCGACACCGAGCAGGTAGTAGGATCAACCACGTCAGACTCCTTCATAGTCTGTCCACAGCCCGGGACGGTTGCCGCCGTCGCCGGGCCCTTCTTATGCATCGGATTATACGCTCTACTTGTGACGAAATGCGCTGTGCGCGTGTTCGTTGGAGTGGTTCCACGCCCACACCAGTTTGTACGGGGTGACAACTCTGGGGCCTGTCACATGCCGGTCAGCCCATGTGGTGTAGCAGGTTTCGTTGAACACACCCATGTCGCCGATGTCCGTGGAGCGGTCGGTCTTGTCCCACAACTGGAGCATGTCGGTCAGGAACTCGACGACAGTCTTTCGGTGGCCGCCGATCACGCCCGGATTCAGCAGAGTCAAGTCCTCGTGCTCGTTGATCCACGCTGCTTGTGAAGGATGTTTGCGGCGCATCCAACTGCATCCGACAACGGTGTGTTCGAACCCGACGAACATGGTGCCTGGCCGGCAGGCGGGTGGGGCGTTGATCAACTCCACGTCGGTGCCATCCACGCACCACACCTCGTCGAGGCTGGTGTTGGATTCAAGGTAGGACAGGGTGTTTCGCCACCGCGCGATGTAGACGTTCTCAGTGGACGCGGGAACGCGGACGACGGTGATGTTGCTCGTGGTGCCCTCATCCACCTCGTCGGCGAGGACGATGAGAGGGTGGCCTTGTAACGAGCCAGCCAGTGTGCGTATCGGGTCGAGTGTTGCGGGGAGCTTCACTCCGGGGCGTTGCGGATCGACAGTCGAGGTGAGCAGTGAAGTGATGGTGACAGTCACTGGGCTCCTCGGGTTCGGATGATGGGGTCTGCGATCAGCTTGGGGTCGACGTCGCGGAGGCGTCGGTTCTGGTCTTGTTCGGCTTTGAGGATGGCCGCTTTGCTGATGTGCAGGAGGGTGGCGATCTGGTCGTAGGTGTGGCCGTTGGTCAAGAGACGCCAGATGGCGCAGGGCTCGACCGGCTCAGGACCCGGGATGTTCACCAGTGCTCACCCATCGGCTGTCCTTGAGGGACGAGAACGGTAGGCGAATGGTGACCGTCGAGATATCCTCCACGTCCACGTTGACGTCGATGTCAGCGAGGATGATCCCGTTGATGGGTTCACCGTTGACCAGAACCTTGCGGTCCTTGGTCAGTTCGATCTGGTTCATGGTGGGGTCAGGCATCAGCTGGCTCCTCGGCCTGGGTGCGTGGTGTGTCTGGGTGTTCGGGGTCCAACCTGCACACCTTCGAGCAGTGCCGGTGCCGCACGTGGTCGCAGTGCAGGCAGCGGAACAGGATCAGGCTAGGTGAAGTCACGGTGGCTCAGGTCCTCCATCACAGCGCAGATGCCGCAACCACATTCGGCGCGGGCCTGCTGCTCATACGACAACGCGGCTGCTTTGCGCATCTGCCTGGCCTGTATCCACGTGGCTGGCATGACCACAGCCCGCACCAACTGGGCAGCAAGGAGTTCAAGCATCACAATGTCTCCAAGCCCCCGACAAGGCTGGACAAGAGCCAGTCACGGGTTGTTTTCGACCTGACGTCACTGGCATGGGGGTGTGAGGTCGGTGGCGCGGACCCGCACCGCGCATCCCCCTGGACAAAGCAGGAGGGAAGAAAAAAGCCCCGCCAGTCACGGATGACGACGGGGAACAAAGGTTTTCAGGTGGCACATCTCGCGCCTACGCGGAGCGTACCACTATTGCCTGACTTAACGCGTCAAGTCATCTCGGCATGTCATGAGGCTCGTTGCCTGCGCTGATGCTTGCCGTGGGCTGTGAGCACATCGCCCAGCAGATAGAACTTGGTCCCAGACGCGTGGTCGACACTGTCCGCCTTCAGCTTTCCCTGGTTGATCAGAGTCCGCATACGGCGGGCATTGAGCCCTTCGCCCATCTCCCCCAGCTTGTGAGCCACCGTGTCGATCGTGGACAGCGTGACGACCTGCTTGTATGCCGCAGCGACTTTCACGTCATCGACATTGATCGTGTCATCGGGGGGCAGGTCCACCATCGCTGTGATGTCGTGGGCGAACCCCTCGATCTCATCGGCCCACTCGACGCAGCCCTCGGTCATGGCGAAGGTGATGACATGCACCCGTAGCCATCTTGTGAGCACGGATAGGGCGCGGTCGTCATAGCCCACGGGGATGCGCTTCTCGTCGGCCTGTAGTGGGCCAACGAAGGCGGGCCGGTGGGTGTAGCCGACTGGCATGTAGTCCATGCCTCGCGTCTCGCAGGTGTGGCGGACGGCGGTGGTGAGAGTGTTCTCCAGCTTCGCCGCAAACTCCTGCGCACCCTCATGGGCCGGCGCCTTTGCTCGCAGCTTCTTGGGGCGGCGGAATGACGCGAGGTCCCGGCGTCCGATTACTGCTCTGCGAGTGAGGGTGTCAGCCAAGTCTTCGAGGTGTGCCTCGATCGTGACCAGCGCCTCGGTGAGGCGGCGTTGCCCGTAGCGATCCAGGAAGAGTCCGCTGGTGTCGTGGTCGTTGTTCACTGCTGGGTCTCCTTGGTTGCCGTGAGCCATGCTGTCGCGTCGAAAGGGTCATCGGGTATCTGCCAGAAGTCGGGGTCGTATCCGGCGGCGAGGGCCACCGCGAGCTTGTCCTTGTGTGGCCCGTTGTAGCTGCGGTAGTGGTGGCGGGCTCGGGATGGCTCCCGCAGTAGCGGTACCCGATTCACAATGCGGGTCACAGGGACTCCTCGATGTCGTGTTGCAGGTATCCATCACGCGATAGCCGCCAAGTCACGGTCTCGGCGACGTAGCCGCGCATGTCCCGGATTTGCTCTGTGGTGAAACCGTCGAGTTCGTTTTCGATGGCGTGTTCTACGGCGCGGAGGAGGGCTGCCGTGCATGCCGCGGTCATGACGCCACTTCCTCACGCAATGCGGAACATTCATCCAGTGCCCGGTGGTAGTCCCGGAACACCATCCACTCATTCCAGGTGTATCGGCTTCCGTCACGCCAGATAAGGCGGCGTTGAAGCTCCCACAGCTGCAACCCGTTCAGGCCGTCACGGGGAACGACGCGGTACTCGTAGCGGCTCATGGGGTCTCCTTGATCGTGCAGGGGTGGCAGTAGGGGTGGGCTTGGAATGCGGGGGTGTGGAAGCGTTCGTAGCCGACATCGAAGGTGCTGCCGCAGGGGCATTCGGCTGCGATTTGGCCTGCGTGGTTGGTGCCGGCCAACCGGGACCGCACCGCCGCAGTGTGGGCCGGGTAGTTGCGGGCATCCACATTCACCATCGACTGCACGGGGCGGCTCACGACTCCTCCTCTTGGCATTCGGGTCCACACGAGACGGGTGGAGGACAGTCGCGTTGGCACACGAAGCACCAGGCGGGTGGGGTGAGGGAGAGAGCAAGCTGGTCGGTCACTGCGCCTCCTCGATGTGTAGTTCGAGCCACAACCGGCCCCGCTCCCCCTTCTCGGCGGGATGGATGGTCGGCATCTGCTTGGTCATCAGATCCGGTGTGTCATCAGCAACCAGGCCGGCGTCCACCAATCCGTCGCAGGCGGCTTTCAATGTGGGGACAAGGTTGTCGGCGTCGCGGCGGCGAACATCACGTGGCGTGTAGTGGAGGCTGACGTCCACGTGGGCGCAGTTTTGCGGCACGCGCGCATTCCGGGCTAGGACGTACACCGCTTGACGCACAGAGGCCACCACAGCCGCCTTCTTCCGCCAATGCATGCGCTGATTCTCAGTGAGGGGTGGACGTGCGTAGGGCAACTCGACAATGACGCTCATGCTGGCCGCCCGTCGATCTGGATACCGAAGTTGCCCGCGAAGTTCGCGATCTTCCGGTCGATCTTCGCCTCATGCAGAGCGCGCTGTTCCGGATCGGCCTGCGCCCGAGATGACCACTCCTGGCGAACCTCTCGCGCCCACTGCACGATCTCACCCGGCTCCGGGGCGTCTTGATGTTTGATGGCGCGGCGCTCCACAGCCTCCAGTAGCTCAGGTAGGTCGAGTTTGTAGCGGGCGAACATGCGAGCCCACACGATCGCGATCTCCTGGGCTTCCTTCTCGGACTTCGGGCGGATCGCGGTGCGGCGGTGGACAAACGCGGTGTGCTTGAGTACTTGGCCGGCGTCTGCCACGTTCTGCGGTGTGAGGTCGATTCGGTTCATGAGAGTTTCCTCTGTGCTTCGGTGGCTGCGGCTTGGGCGGGTTGGATGACGCTGGTTTCCCAGATGTCGGTCTTGGTGGGTTCGGCGGTTCTGCCGTTGTTCTTCAGGACGTCGGAGACGAGGTGCGGGAGGAGTCCGGGGTGTCCGTCACGGTTGGCCCATCTTCGAAGTGCTTCCTCGATGACGGGGCGGTCGTAGTGGCGGAGTTTGCGGATCTCGTTGACGAGTGCTTGTTCGACTTTGGCGGGGAATCTTTGGCCGACGTGAGTGCGGATGAAGGTCAGTTCTGTCGATGAGCCTTTGGCGGGGGTTGTGCGTGTGCTCGTTTCGATCTCGCTGGGCACGTAGTCGTCGATCGGCGGTTCGTCCGGGAGGGGCACACACTCTTCCCCCGTTCCCTTTCCCCCGTTCCCTTTCCTACTTCCGGCGCCGAAACGTCCGACACTTTCGTCGGAGATTCCGTCACTGTCGCTCGGAGATTCCGCATCTACGCCTTGACCTGCACCTTTGGAGTTCGCGACGGCCCGCTCGGCTGCTTCGACCAGCCCTTCGCGTGGCTTAGCTCTTTTCTCGGTCCGCTGATGCTTGGACCACGACGGGATGGCGTAGAAGGGGCGTCCTTCGTGCCGGAAGTACACGACGCCGAAGTGGTCCGAAACGTCCGAGAGAAGTCGCGGATAATCCGACACCGGTATTTCATCGTTAGGAAAGGCGAACCCGATGACCCGAACCGGAGTGGCATCTCCGATGCCGTAGTCGTCGGCCCAGTTCCACATTGCGATGAACAGCAGGCGGGTGCGCAGGTCTGCGCCGGCGGTGTCAGCCGAGTCCCAGAAGTCGGGTTTGATCGTTCTAATTCGTGGCACCTACCGCACCTCCCCTCGTGGTGGGGTGTAGTCATGCCGGTACTTGCGACCCAACCCTTCGGGAGTGGCCCAGTGTTCGCGGCCGGTGTGGCAGTTGCGCATACGGATACCGCGGTTGCCGAGGCCGCTGGCGTCGGAGTCAGCAACCACCTCGTAGGGGATGCCGGTCTTTTTGTGGGTCCAGAACGATCCTTCGAGGCTCACTGTTGGTCCTCCGCCCCATCAGCGAACGACCGGATCGTGCGTTCAACCACACCCATCCGCTGGGCGACAACCTGTGCGCACACTGCATGGCGGGCGTCCATTTCCCACTGGTAGCGGGCTTCGGCGTGCACCACGTCGGCGGCGGCGTTCAGTCCGGAGGTGCGGTCTAGGCCGTGCGCCCGGATCAGCTTCGCCATGTCCTCGGCCTGAGGCATTGCCTGCTCCACGGAGACCGGTGCCTGGGTTGCGATGTACTCGGCTAGTAGGGATTCCAGAGAAGGAACAGACATCAGGCCACACCCCCGCCTTCGGGAGAACGGTGGTAGCCGTCAGGGTGTGGCAGATACCCCGCCGTCCAAAACCCGTAGCCGTGGTGCTTCCGGTCAGCGCCGCGACAATCAGGCTCAGTGCAATAGGTGACAGGCAGACCGTTCTCATCGAGACCGCGGCGAGCAGATCCGGGGCAGGTCAGCTCGAACTCGCCGTCGTCTCGATGTACCTCTCGGTCGTACTCGAAGGCGGCGTGGCGGCACTTCTCACGAAGGTGGAAGGTCACCGTCCCGAGGCCATACAGGTTGCGTTCGAATGTGATTACGCGCTGCCGCCTGGTTACGGGCTCTTGGCAGGACGGGCAGACGCCGGGAGTGCCATACCGCTCGAAGGTCTTGCCGCTGTGTTCAGCGATGGTGTCGATGACCACATGCTGGCAGGGCATCAGATCGCGGCAGGTGCCGCAGATGGGGTAGTGCTCGGCAATCCTCGGCCAGCCGACGTCCTTCCAGAATCCGACTGACTTCCGGTCGGTGCCGGTGGTTGGTTCTGCGTCGGTCGCTGTGTGCTCAACTACCCATACGGTGCGGCCGTCACGTGTGTCTTCGCGGACGCTGACGATTCGGCGGAGGGTGCCGGGGTGTGTTTGGGTTGCATCCCGGATTACAAGTTCACCCACCTCTGGTGCGCGGTAGGTCCACTGGACGCCCATGGCTTGGAGGCGGTTGTGCCTCCATCGTGGTCTACTCAGGTAGGTGGAGATGTAATCTGTCATTGGCTGAACTCCTTCGCAGTTCGGTCAGTGGCCGGGGTGTTCACAGCACCCTGGCCACCCCTCATTCTACCCCCGATGGTGGGGTTTTCCCGTTGTGCCACAGCAGGATTCGCGCCTTCGGGTAGCAGGGGTGGGAGTATCCGGAGTCGGGGTAGTAGCCAGTCGATGACGGCTTCGAGGGGGTTGCAGCGGCAGGTCACAACTCACCCCCGACGGTGTCTTGGCGAGCGTCATTCGCTGTATTCAGCGCGACAAAGAGTCGGTCCCAGGTTGCTACCGAGGCACCGGCGCGTCCGTTGATGACCTGCGACAGGTGCTTTTCGCTGACGCCGGCGCGACGCGCGAGATCGCCCTGCGAGACTCCGGTCTCGGCAAGTCGGGTCCTCAGTGCGACGGCGAGGTTGTCGGCGAGCGATCCTGCACGCCACTCCGGAATGTCGCTCACGACTCACCCCCGACGATGCGGGCGAGCGGCTTCCATATCTCATAGACCGGTTCGTCGTGGTGGTGTTCCGTCCACGACCACTCGGCGATTAGCTCCCGTACCCGTTGGATGGTGGCGTCTCGGTTGGCGATGCGGGACTGTAGTTGTCCGTGCCGGTATGCGGCAGCATCGAGGTCCGCCTTCGCCTGGTCGAGTTCGGCGAGCAGAGCGGGCACCAACTCGGGTGTAGCGGCAATGAACTCGGCGTCGGCGGAGGACGTGATCAGCCCTGCAACTCGCGGACCCCATACGCTCCCGGCGAAGACGCCGACAGACTCGCGTGTGGTGCCATCCCAGGGTTCTGCTTCCCACGGCCCGGGTGTGATGCCTTCGAGCAGCTTCCTTGCTTCCTCTGCGGCGCTCATCGGTCACCCCGCAGAAGCCCAGCGATATGGGCGGCAATCTCGCGACACTGCCGCCCCGGCGCAAACCCTTCGCGGCCTTCATCCCACTTCCGATAGGCCATATCCATTTCGGCGGCGTCACTTTCTCGGGTGCGCGCTGAGTCGTGGGTGCCGATTGGGCCGGGGTATAGGCGTCGGTACAGCTCGCGGGCGATCCTCTCCACCACATCGTCTGCGGTGGCCTCAGATTCGAGACGACGGGCAGCATTGCGGAGTTCGTCGGCGTTGAACGGGCCGAGAGCCGCTTCAGCACGGAATTTGACTCCCAACTTGAGTGCCCGGTCGATCAGGATGTTCGCCGCGAATCTCAGGTGCTCGGGGTTGCCGGCGTCCGGTGCGGGGAGGTCGCGGGCTTTCTCTGCTTCCGCCCGCCAGTGATCCCGATCAGCAGCGACAGTGGTGATACGCGCGTCGATCTGGTCGGACCACGACCCCGCTCCCGCGCGTAGGTGGCGGTAGATTTCAGGGTGGCGCAGTATCCGCAGGTAGGTGTCGGCTTGCTGTCTCAGTGGCGACATAGGACGCAGCTGGTCTTCGAGTTCGGCGATGCGTGCCTCCGCCTTCTCCAGGAGTCGCCGGTCCACCAGATACGTCGGACGCCCATACCCATCACGGGTCACATAGCTGTTGCCGCCGTGGATGATCGGGGGATCACCAACAGGACCGAAACCGATGTCAGACATCGAATGCCGCCTTTCTGACGAAGTCGTGGCCCAACAGCTCCCCTAGGGCCAGGCGTGTGATGTGGGCGGTGCGTTCGCGCGCCCGGTGAGAGTTGAAGCCGCAGAGGCATTCAGTGCCGTGGAAGTGGTGCACGCTCTCGACCGCGTATAGCGCCTCAGCGACCGCCTTTTCGTCTGCGTCGCTCATCTCGGCTCCTCCGCAACATCAGCAGCAGACGCCAGGGCGGATGCGAGTTCGCGGGCATCCTCAGGCGTATTGCGAGGGTCCTCGAAGTAGAGCCGCACCACCCGCTTGCCTCGGGCGGCCATCACTTCCCCGTCCAGCCACTCGGCGCGGTCGTCGTCTTCGCCGCCCGGTTCCGCCTTGGGTAGTAGGTGGTAGTGCTCAGACAGAGCAGCGATGACGTGGGCAGTGGTAGTGCTCAGACAGAGCAGCGATGACGTGGGCACCATGCTCGGCGTCGTTGATGTAGTAGTCGGGGCCGCAGGTGCAGCACACGCCACCTGCCCACTCGTACGACTGGTGTGCCGCCGCGATCTCGGCGGGTGTGGGTGTCATGGGGTATCTCCCAACTCGTCAGAGGAATAGATGAGGGGTGCGGTGCGGCAGGGCCATTCCTGGTAGCAGCCCGAGCACAGCGTCAGGTGTTCGGGATCGGTACAGTCGTCGCGTTCGGGGCAGCCGTCGAGCCGATGCAGTTCCCGGAGTGGTGCGAGGGCTTCACGGGCACCACGCAGGGCGTACCTTCCCGGGCCGACGAAGTGCGAGACGCCATGCGGTTCACACGCCCTCTGTGCTGCGTCTACGGCGGGATCGGTCATGACTCCCCCCGCAGCTTTGCAACTACCCATCGGGCGACATGGCCGACATCTTCGGGATGGACGGTGCCGTGAGGTGTGTCCCCGTAGGGCAGCCACAGCGACACCGCGTTCTGGTCCAACACCTCGATGATGGCGTCGCGTACTTGCTCGGCTGTGAACTGTTCGGCCTTCTCCACCACATCGTCTGCGGTGGCCTCAGATTCGAGACGGTCAGCGGATAAGCGATTGACGTCAGCATTGAGGGCGGCACGGTCGTTGCATACCTGGTCGAAGATGAGCCGCTTCCTTCTCAGCGCCACTTCGAGTTCGGCGATGCGTGCCTGCGCCTGCTCCAGGTCTTCGGCCGGCACCAACGTCTGCCCGTTCGACCAATCAACAGGTCCGGGTGGGAAGAAACCCGGTACAGCGGACACACCAAGGATGCGAGTCATGACACACCGCCGCCGTTCAGGCCCAGCCGATCTCGCAGTTCGTCACAGAGAGGACTGCCGTTCAGGTTGTATGTCTGCTCCGTGAGGGCGATGGTGAGTGTGCGAATCTCGTAGGCGATGGCGAACCATGCGGACTGCTCAGCCGTCATGGCCGCGTAGTTATCGGTGAAAGGGTTTCCCGGCAGGTTGCGGGATACGGGGTTGTCCTCGCTCATCAGTAGAGTGCTCCGATCTTGTCGATGTCTCCGTGGCGGTCGAGGATCACCACACGCCACGGGCAGACGAGCATCTGCCGTTCTTGCCCACGCGGGACCACGTCGTAGTTGATGCCACCAACCTTCAACCGCGCCGCGTACTGGGTGTCGATGGCGTTGAGAGCCCCCGACCTACGCCGATAGCCTTCCCCCTGAGCGAGGATCTGACCGTTGCGGGACTTACACCGCCAACGCCACTCGGGATGTCTGGCGACCACGCTCTTGGCATCGAGGTCGACCTGCAAGATCTCGTCCTCGTACACCTCGATGGTGCCGCGATACTCAGACACCTTCTCCGGGATGTTCTCGTAGACGATCACTGGACCTCCACCACCCCACCCACCAGAGCGGCCTGACGCTTGGCAGCGCGCACCGCATTCGACTTCGTGTCATACGTTTTCGGGGAGATGGCGCCGGCGCTGCCGTTGCGGGCGATCTGCGCCCACTGGTAACCCTTCCGGGTTCTCGTCACCACCACACGCACAGCAGTTCTCGCCGACGCCAAGGGCTGCACGACGTAGCCGCCATTGCCACCCGAGCCTCCGCCGACAGCCTGCACCTTGACCACCTCAACCGCCTTGAACGCCTCGCCGTCGAAAGCCTTCTTGTTGTTGCTCATTCGTTGTCTCCTTTGGTTCTCCCCACGCAGGGGATGTGTCGTGTCTTCTCTGCACCTGTTGCGGGGGAACGGAGTACGCAAAGCTCCCCCGGCCTGGCCGCGCACTCAGGGCACGGCCTCTCGATCGCCCCCCACAGGAGGTAGGACTCCGGAACCTCAGCCCACCGCATCGCACACCTCGACCCCGCCGGCATCATCGAGCAACGCCCACCGGCCCGACAGCAGGACAGCCACATCGCTGGACGGCTGCCGGAACTTCGACACCAACCAGCCCTTCGCGTACGCCTGCGCCGGATTGCGGCCGATGAAGTCATGGCAGCCGCGGCACACCAGCAGACAATTCGACAGGGCGTTGATCTGTGGGTCTTTCGATCCGCCCATGCCGCGGTTAGCTCGGTGGTGATAGTCCTGCCCTGTGCCGGTACACCAGTCGGTTTGGACTTCGCAGCGACCCATCGCCCGCACCGCAGCAGCAGCCTTCACATCCGCAGAGAAGCCCGTCATGACGCCGTCTTCCTCTGCTGCCACGCCACCGACGTCAACGCTGCCGGACAACGCCGCCCATGCCGCTCATACCGGCGCTTCATCGACGCCGGCAGCATCCCCACCCGACGCGATGCCTCCTCCGCCCCAACACCCATCGACAGCAGATACTCGAAGTCGGAGAACAGGTCTTCGGCAGTGCGGGGTTTGTCCACCACTTCCGGCTCATAGGTGGGGTCATCGATACGGTCCTCATCCCACGCCAACGGAGGCAACCAACCTTTCGCCTTCGCCCGATGCCGCGCCTTCCGATCAGTTCCGGGAACCATCTGCAACTGCGCGAACAAGGACGTCACATCCCGTGCTCGACGAACCGCAATGTTGCGGGACTGTCCGAGGAACAACTCCGAAGTGCTGCCATTCTCCGGCCAACCCAGACGGCTGATCAGATCCGTCTGCGAATACCCGTTCGCCACCAACGCCTGCAATCGGCGGGTTGTGCCCAGGGCGGGGACGCGGTCCTGTCGCACAAACTCGACACCGGTACGCGGAACAGGGATTTGGAGGATGCGGTCGGCGGTAGCTTGGCGGACCTGTTTGCTCGGACCGTATCCGCGTTGCCCGTACAGCAGATGCTGGATGGTGCTGTGCGGGACGCCGAACTCCTCTTCGAGCCGTTTGTTCCCCACTCCTGCGTCACGCAGCTTGAGGATGTGCTCGCGTACAGGCTGGGCGTCGACCAGGTCGGGAGTCCAACGTCCGTAGGCGCGTTGCCGGCGGTGGTGTTGGGCGTAGTGCATTTCGCACATGCCGCGCGCTTTGACGGGCTTCCCGCATTGGCAGGTCATGCCGCCCCCTGCTTCCACATGGCCTGACGTTCACGCGGAGTCGTACCCCCAACCACACCGTGCGGTTCACGGTTGTCCAACGCCCACTGCAAACACACCTCCCGGCGGTCACAGCCGGCGCAGATCCGTTTCGCGTCAGCGGTTTGCGTCACCCCGTAATGGGAGGGAAAGAACGCGTCCGGGTCTGAGGAGGCGCAGGGAGCGCCCTCATGCCAGGCCGGCGGTTTCGGCAGATCAGAAACATTCCGGTTGCGGTTCAACACATTCGCACCGGGGAACGTGTTCGACGACCCCAACGCCTGCTTCTTCTCGTCCAGGGTGTTGGATCTTCTGCCCTGATCCATTCGGGTGGTGGAGGGTTCGATGTGGAAGCCGTTACTCATGGGTGTATCTCCTGAGGATGTCTTGAGCGTCGTGATGGGCCAGGCAATTCGGGCATGGGATGATGTCGCCGGTGCGGTCTCCCCAGCGCATACGGACCATGTGGCCGTAGCCGAGATCGAAACCACACACCCCGCAAATAGGGCGGCTCATGACGCCTCCTCGAAGAGGGATGGTTGGTCGTCAACTGCCGTGATCGACCAGCCATGGACGAACGCGCCAGGGAGTCCGCTGTCGAGCAGTCGGCCCGCGTCATCTGTCCCGTATGCGACGAGGCAGGACGGTGCGCCGCTGTTCGCCGCGGCCTTCGATCCATCGCGGTGGTGGAAGGTGAGCCGCCCTTCGAGGAACAGCACTGCGGTCGCCCGCCGCCACACCTGCGCCTGGAATCCGGCGGTCTCGGTGCGGGCGAAGATCAGTGCGGTGCCGGTGCCGTGGTTGGCGAGCCGGTCGAGCCACCGCCACACATTGGAGTAGGGCGGGTTGCACCACACGCGCCCTTCCCACGGCAGTGTGAGTCCGTCGTCGGGTAGTCGGTAGTGGTGGCGTGCGGTCGTCCAGTTCGCTTCTGCCGGTGCGGCGCACGGGTCGAGGTCGAACGGGCCGAGGGCGTCGAGGACGTGCGGTGGTGTCAGCCACACGTCGTCCCCGGTGGTGGCGCACTGATGCGATCCCATCGCCCGCCCGCTCACGACGCCTCCTGTGCGCCGAGTTCGTCGGCCAGGGTGGTTTGCGCCGCATCATGATCCGGGACAGACATGATCGCCTTCCCCTTCTCCTGCACCTCACGAGTCAGCGGCACCAGCACCGCAATCCCGGCAGTCTTCAGATCGACATTGCGGGTGGTCATCGCCCACTCGGCGAACTCCTTCGTCACCATCCCCGCAGCCGTCACAGCCTCAGCCAGTTCGCGTTGCGCCCGCTGCGCCGGCGTCTGCTGACGGTTCCGGACCTCCTCCGACGACGCCACACCCTTCTTCGTGTCCGCCGCCAACGCTGCGACGATCGCCCTCCCCCACGCCGCGGTCTCAGCGTTCTGCATCTCCGAGTCACGGGTGAAAGATGTGGGGCCGGGGATGGGTTCCCACGCGGTACCGATACCGGGACGCTCATCATCCGGCGTGCGGTAGGCGGCGGCGGTGAACGCGAGGAAGCTCTTGCCGCCAACCTCAAGAACTTCGTATCGCACCTGCTGGAGAGAGCCGGTGGGGTGCTGGTTGCGGAACTCAACAATTCGGGTCGCGACATCGACGTAGTCGAGGGGGCCTTTGTAGTCGGGCATCAGAGGTCTGCTCCCGCCCTGGAGGGGATGACCTCGAACCCGTTGCCGTCAGCCTTGATCCAATCCCCCGGAAGGGCAGTCACACCATCCACCCGTAGCTGGAGTTGGTGGGGTTTGGGGCGGACGATCATGCCGCCACACCACACGGCGATGTCGAGCATCGTGCGGTAGCGGTCAGACCACGAACCGCTGCTGGGAAGCTGTCTCACAGAGTTCACAGCGCACCACCGAAAGATCCGAGACGGCTGCTGCGTCGGCGGAACTCGCCCTCATCCTGGACCGTGACGTGGTACCGGGTGGTGGCGCGGGATTCCAGAACCTCCCGCAGTGAAGCGGCCTGCGCGAGGGTGGCGTGCACCTGGGCGCGCGCTGCGACCTCCGAGTGCTGGGTGGTCGTGAGGTTGCGGTCGTGCTCGATGAACGCGAGCATCCTCTCCGCTTCGGCGTAGTGCTTCTGCGCCGGGGTGACTTCCGGATTGATCAGGGCGTAGGCGATGCCGTTGGGCGACATCATGCATTCGCACTTGCCGACCCCGCACGCACCCCCCGGATCGGTGCCGTGCGGGTCGATGCCGTGGCCGCACTCCGGGCACAGGACGACATCACGCCCTGTGAGCCGGAACAGTTCGTCCTGGCTAATGTCTTCGGTCATTGTTGTCTCCATGGGTCTTGTTGCCCGTAGGCAGGATTGGGGAACAGTTCTTCCGGCTCGACCGGGTCGTCCGGGAGAACATCTCCAGGTCCGGGTAGGTCGTAGGGGTATTGGGGGCCGCGCCACCGGAACCCGCCGGCAGCATGGGTGCGGTTCGACATGAACCTCACGCCGCCGCCTTCGCTCTCGCCACCAACTCGAACAGCCGCTCAGCCACCAGGCCTGCACGATCAACGGGGGCCTGGGGGTGGTCGGCGTCGGGCCAGGTGACGAACTCGGTGCGTCCGTTCACCCACGCCCAAAACAGGTGGAGGTCTGGGAGGTGTTGCACCCACATGTCGACACCGTCGATCTGGCGGTGCTCCGCGGCACTCATGACGCATCCCCGAAGTCGAGAGCCATCGTCTGATTACTGAGGCGTTTCGCAATCAGCTCGCAGTAACGCTCCTCAAGCTCGACACCGACCGCCTTACGGTTTTCGTTCGCCGCAGCAATCAACGTGGTGCCCGAACCGGCGAACGGGTCGAACACCGTTTCCGAGGCGTTCGTGAACAGGCGCACCCAGTCCTCCACCATTGGCAGCGGTTTCGCCGTCGGGTGACCGGTGTTCTGCACGACGGGGTACGTCCACACGCCAGCCTTGCCACCCCCGTTCCAGGCCGGTTTGGTGTCGGCGCGGTGTAGAAATGAAATCGCTTCCCAGCCTTGCCCGGGACGGTCGGCACTGATCTGCGGCATCGGGTTGGGCTTCACCCAGACACCGATGCGCAGCGAGCGCAACCCGACCGGCGGACCCTGGTCGAAGGCGAAAGCGTGCGCGTAATCAAGCGACGTGACCACCCAACTCGCCGAGACCCGCCCACACTCGGCGAGTACGGCCCGCAGGTCAGCGTCAGAGATCGCCGCGAACGTGACGGCCTTTATGCCATGACCAGCACCCCTGTTCGTCTTTGCCATTCCGTGTGTGCGTTCGGTGTACGGCGGATCCGTGATCACCACATCGACCGACCGATCTGCCATGTCTGCCATGACCTCTCGGCAGTCGCCGTGGTAGAGGGTGACCAGGTCGTCCTGGTAGTAGATGCTCATGGCTGGGCCTCCTGCGCTGCGAGGAACACCAGCACGTGATCGCGGGTGATCCATGGCGACGATTGCGGCTCCACCTTCAACACCCGACGCCCGTAGAAGTCGGTGAGGACCGCGCTACACCCGGCAGCCGAAACCTGCATCGAGGACATGAAGCCGTGCGTGAATGCCTCGGAAGCGAGGTCGGCTTCCACCTCCACGATGTCGCGTGCCGTCCGAAACGCCTGCATGTCAACGACGCTCACGGGTCACCTCCACCGCGCACGGCTCACACACCGTCACGTTCTTCCCCGCCCGCCCATCCGGGAACACCAGGTATTCGCGGACGTAGCCGATCAATGTGCCTACGGGGTAGTCGGTGCGGCATTTGGGGCACCAGCCGGCATAGCGGGCTTCCACTGCACCGCTGCTCACTGGTCGACCCCCTCGTCTTCGATGTCGTAGGAGCGCTGGAGGATTGAAAGCAGCGCGTACTCGACCGACTTCGAGTCCTGCTTGGCTGCGTAGTGCGCTATCTCTGCACGCAGCCAGAGGAGTTGCGCCTCCTTGCGCTGGTAGTACTTGTCGAGCTGGTTCTGGGTGTGTTGTGCGTCGGCGATCTGCTGCTGCACGATCGCGCCATACAGCTCGGACCCGAAGATGGTTTCGGCCCCGCTCACTGGTCGACCTCCTGGGTGGGCATGCAGAACCCGACCACCGTCATCAGCAACAGGACCGCGACGATCACGAACGCCACCAGTTCTTCCGGTCCGAGAGGTGGGAGGATCGCCCACACCCCAACACAAGACACGCATACGCGGGAACCCAGATCGCGGCCTTCACGACGCCGCCCTCTCACCCGGAGCCGGCTGCGGCAGCGAGTTCCGCCACCGCACACACTCTTCGTGGTCGATAAAGTACTTGCCGCCCCCCTCACGCAAGGTTCGGAACAGGATTCGCCCCTCGACATACTCGCGGCGAAGGGTCTTCTCGGAGACTCCCAGGATTTGGGCGGCCTCCTTCAGGGTGTACTGAAGGGGCTGAAGGTTTCTGTCGTTCATGACGCCTCCAAGGTTCTGGTGGGGATGGGGGTTCGCTTGAGCAGGGTGAGCAGCGCATCGATGTGCTGCCACAGTTGCGGGCGGGTGAGTTCGATGGCGTCGTCCTCACCCGGCGGAAAGATCACGAAGACGGGTTCCCCTGTGGCGGGAATGGTCGTGACGTGATGGGTACCCGTCAAGCCGTCGATGGGATGGGCGGAACCTCATGCAGCGGAAGATCACTCATGCCGCACCGCCGATGATGCGTTGCAGGACGATCCGCCCCGACGGAGTCAGATCACCGTGGGCCACCAGATCATTGAGGGCAGTGCGCAGCCGACTCGACTTGAGTGCTTCGCGTGCGGCCAACACCATCCAGTACTCCGGCGACTCCTCCGGGTCGAACGGGCGTAGCGGAGACGACTGCTCCCACGCCTTACGCGCAGCCTCCACAGCAGGATCGGTGCTCATGCCGCACCGCCGATACGGTCCAGGTGGGAATCGTCCGGCCCAGGCCACACAATCCGCGACGACCGCTCCACAACCGCTGTCGCACCATACGATTCGATGAGCTTGGCCCTAGACTTCGCGGAGGACAACGACTTGTACTCGCGCTTAGTGGACGGCCAGTGGAAGCGTCGACTCCCGAACTGCGCGATATACCCGGATCGGGGTCCCACCCCTCGGGTTCCCAGTCAGGGTTGGGGTACCCGAACTCCTCACCGGTGTCGTCGGTGTAGAAGGTCAGTGCCCCTTCGGGATAGCTCGTGATCGCAACTCGGTAGAGGTAGTAGCCGCCGCTGGGCTCACGCCAGTCCGGATCGGCCTCCTGCATTGCTCTGTACACGTCGCGTAGCTCGGCGAGCGTGAGAACCACTTCACCCCGGCCGGACGGGGACTCAACCGACAGGTACGCCAGGTCGAGGCCGCTCACCTCACCGAGCGATACGTGGACCTTCCTGTTTTCATCTGCTACTACAGGGACTGGATCTGCGTAGTGCGAGAAGGACATGAGTCAGACCGCCTCGGGGAAGGACTCGCGCGTCCAGGCCCCGCCTCTGGGCATCTGCAGCTTGGACGTGTTCCCACCACGGCGCCAGTGGTTCCAGGCCATCACGAAGTAACCAATGAGATCACGGTCGCTGACGTTGACTTTGCCTTCGCGGATACGATCGAGTCGGTCACGCAGGGCGAGAATGGGATTGCCGGACTGGAGCCCGGCGCCTGAGTAGAGTCCTTCGCTGAACTCGCGAGCCGCTTCGCCGTCGATCAGTCGGAACTGCAGCAGCACTGCAAGGGTCACGCTGGGTCGGCACTTGACGCGCCGGAGACGCTGACTGGCAAGGTCCTGAAGGATGGCCATCTCGACCGGGTGCTCGGCGGCCCAGGCGACTACCTCCGGGTTGCTGATCTTGCTTGCGACCTTCTGATCGCCGAAGAACGCCATACGCTGCCACTCCAGGTAGACCCGGATGCCGCCTGCGACGATCCTCGAATCAGTCGAACCAAGAAGCCCTTCGAGGACCAGTTGGTCGCCGGCCGTCCGGGTTGTCCCTTGATCCATCGTGCTTTGTGTGTCTGCGGGGAGCCCGCGTACAACCAGGAAAGGAATGGCCGGAAAGTTGTCGTCCATCCGGGCGAGTGCAGTCAGCCGGTGCTGCCCATCGAGGAGGACATCATCGATCGACCACTTGATGGCTTCTCCGTTGTACTTCCAGCGTCCGGAAGTCATCTCGGCCATGAGACGCACTACCTGTGACTCTTTGATCGGTCGGTTGTGTGTGTTCTTCGCGAGTACACGACGCGCCATCGCCGGGTCGACGAAGATGGTCGACGCCGACGGCTTCTGCGGTGTCACACCGACGGACGCGAGATGCTGGCTCTTACGGTGGAAGTCGCCTTCGGAAGTTTTCTGCCAGTTCGACATGGGCTATCCTTCTAGTTGTGTGATGACGCTGTTGAGTGCGTCGCGGACGCGGATCAGATCGCTGAGGTTGGACGCCTTGATCTGGTCCTTGTTCCTTTTCAGGCGGTCGTCGGCGGCGAGCCGGTTGACCGATTCGACAGCGCGCTTCAGGTTGAAAGTCGCGGAGTCGAAAGCATCTGTGATGGGCCGACGCTTCGGCGTGGCCGGTTGTGCCGGTGCGGGGGTCGGCGTGGGAGCGTTGAGTTCAGCGAGGGCGGCATCGGTGAAGCCGGGGGCGATCTCGACCGGCTCGGCCTCAACCTCGGCATCGATGTCGGGTTCCGGATCGATCCGGCGGCTGCCGATCTCGCTACGGATCGCCGCCGCGGTCGGCCTACCCCGGTGGCCTCGTTGACCTTCGCCATAACATCCACGGCTTCAGCGGGGTCAAGGCCTGTCAGCTCCCGCGCCTGCCCCTCATTGGCCGGAAGTGCCGGTGTGTCACCAATTGGTGACGTCGCCATCTCCAGGGCGGCTTCCATGCCGTCAACAACGGTCGCCGCACTCATGAGGTCATAGGCCCGCTTACGGCTAAGGTTCCACCGGCTCTGGCAGTACACCTCGAACGACGCATACTCGTGCCGATAAAGGCGATCGTCACGGATCTTCGCCAGGGCGCGGCCTATCTCGATGAACGACTCGAGACCTCGCTCGATGACAGACTCTTGCTGCTCGAGGTCATCTCTCAGTGCTGACAACTGATCGGCAGCGGCGACCGGCTCGCCGGGCAGATAGCTCGGGTAGCTCATCGGTTCACTCCCTCTACTGGTTTGGTGACCGGGGCGGCTCCCCCCGCCCCGGCCTGCGCGGGCTCCTGCGAGAGGGAGGGGCCTGCGCGCTCCCGCACCGGCAGCGGTCAGCACGGGAGTGATCTACGAAGTCGGCAACGAGTGCTCGGACAACCGACCGCGGGTGCTCGATCACGCGACCACCCGCCGTTGATTGCTATTACGTCCATTGCTAGCGGATGCGTGCTCCACGAAAAGGAGATGCAGAGGCACGTCGAGAGCCTCCGCGATGCGTTCGGCCAACTGCGGTGTGCACGTGGTCTTGTTCTCGGCGCAGAGGTGCCCAATGAAGCTCTTTGAGCATCCGGCATACCGCCCAAGCCTGGCCATCGAAAATCCGCGCTGGTTCATCAGTGCTCGGAGAGTGTCCCCGGATGTGAGTTTCATCCAACTGCCTTTCGGCCATCGTTTGTATGACGCCACTTCATCCTCCATGGTCAACGGTTGGTGTCAACTGTCGATGGATAAAACATACGACACTGGTAGACGCTTACGCAAGTAATCACAGCGTTGTAGTTCCGCAGCCAGCGGATATGATGGCGTCCAACACTGGATGAAACGGTCAACGGCAAAACGCCAATTCGGCCGTTGTGGGGTAGACGGATGGGTGAGCGAATGACTAGCGACGTTCATACTCGGACGGCAGGCTCTGAGTCGTGAGCAAATTGTGGGAGTTCGTCCAGGCCCACCTGGACAGGACGGGAGCATCCGAGGCGGCGTTCGCACGCCAGATCGGTAGCATCCCGCAGACTGTCAACTCGTGGAAGAAGCGCGGTTGAAGCAGCTCCCCGAAGTCGCCACTCTCCGTGCGATCTCAGAGATCACCGGCGCCAACTACGCGGACATCATTTCGGCCGTACTAACTGACATCGGGTACATCGAGGACGGCGAGCTGCCTACGGAGGCGATTACACCGAACGACCATCGGCAGATCGCTTTAGCAGCTCACCTACTTGTCGAGGCGGTTCCGAATATCGACGAACTTGATATCCATTCGAGGACGTCTTTACGTTCGTTGGACTGGTCGAGCAGTCCGCGGACTTCTTGGGCGCACTGGTCTCCATCAGGTAGATGACGCGACGGCGCAGGAGATTGTGGCCGAAGCCCGGAAAGCCGCGAGCAAGTATCGGCGGCTAGCACGGAGGGTGGCGGCTTCGCTCACAGGTGATGACGCGTCGGCAGATCGCCGACCGTCCGAGAGCCTGGAGGATTCCGATGCCCTACCAACTGATTCGCCCGCGTCGCCGGGAGCACCGGGCGAAGCGAGTGAAGAGCAGAAGACCACAGCCGGCGGCAAGGTCACAGCCTTGCCTTCCCGGAATCAAGTCCCCAAACCTGAGCGGCCGAGGATGCGAAGGCCGCCCGCAAGCGGAACCCACGGTTCAAACCCCAAGACCCTGACGAATCTCATTGATGTTATTCGAGGTCAGGGCCGTTTCTGTCAGAGGTGCATGTTCTATTTCGGACATGAACTGGCATCCCTGGCGGTCAGCCGCGATGACTACCCGCACATCGCGATCGACTGCACACAGCGACTCTCACCCGGAACGATGGGCTCAACGGCGAGCGCACCATCTGGATTCACCGCGGCCTCACCCAAGCGGAGAGACGGTGCACCCTCACCCACGAGCTGCTGCACCGGGAGATGCCTGACGCTGATGAGGACACGATTGAGCGTGAGACGGCTCGCCGGCTGATCACACTCCCGCAGTTGGTGGACGCCTTCCGTTGGCTTCGTCACCCGTCACTGCCTGAGCTCGCTGAGCATCTGTGGGTGGACGAGCAGACGGCGTGGACGCGGATGCAACACCTGGACCCGATCGAGGTCGCCGAGATCGAAGCGGCGACCGAGGGTGACTGGTCGTGGAGTGACGTCGCATGACGGACGAAGAGAAGGCGATGCTCGACCTGGCCGGGCGGAGATGGAACTACGCCGGCAACCTCGAGCAGAAGGTGCGAGACGAGTTCGGCATCAGCCTCACCCGGTTCTGGCAGATTGTGAACCGCCTCCTGGACACTCAGGAAGCTTTAAGCTACTCACCGCAGGTGGTGAACCGTCTGCGGTGATTACGAACCCGGAGAACCCATGAAACGCGCCATCGCCCTGGCAGCAGCAGCCTCTTCACCACCACCCTCGGCGCAGGAGTAGCCGACGCCGCACCCGCGACATCACCCCGACCATCGCCTTCCCCGGCGAACACGTCCGCTACTTCTTCTCCTCCGACACCCCACGCAACGACATCGCCTACTACGCGGCCGGCGGACGTCTCGTCGTCGCCAAAGATGTGGTGTTCCAGCCCACACTGATCAACATCGGTCCGGGCCGCGCTACCACACCCACCGGGCGTTCACCTCACCCGCCGTCAGCTCATCGGTTCGTCGATGCAGACGCGTGGATGGTCGGCGCAGTGTCAGGTGCAGTTGGATGGCCGGACTGTCGACTCGGCGTATGTGCCGGGTCGCCGATTCGCCAACGCCAACTGCTAGACGTCGGGAAGCGCGAGTAGTTTCTCGAGTTGCCCGAGGGCGGCGCGGTGAGGTCGGTGGAGGTGTGCGCGTACTGCCGGTGCGACGTAGTGGTGGTGTGCCCAAGATGGCCATTCGGGTGGCTTCCTCCACGCCGGCCTCCTGCAGGAGGGTGGCGACAGTGTGGCGGGCGGCGTGCTGATCCGGCGCGTCCTCCACCTTCCCCACTACCGCGGCTTGTACACACAGCTGCTTCCAAGCGAGGGTGTCGTCGCGGGGCTGGATGGCCGCCCCATCGTCCGGGTGAACACCAACCCCTGCGACGGGTTGCCTTCTGCTCCACAATTCGGTGAGCGCAGCAACCACGGCGGCAGCAAGGGCACCAGCCGACGCGACCCGACGTCTTCGTGGGCACCAGGCACGCCGTCCAGTGCACCGGGGTGAAGGTGAAGGTGTCGGGACGTCGAACGCTTCCGCGGATACACGTCACCTTGCGGGCGAGGGCCTTTCTTCAACTTCAACCGGGCCAACTGCCACGAGATGTCAATGACACCCACACCGAGTCGACACGATCCAGGTGAGGCCCAAAGCTTCGGCTTGGCGGGCACCGGTCAGTAGGGCCAATGACCAGCGGGCTGCGTCTGTTGCGTCACGTGACGCCACATGCAGAAGCACTGCCCGTGCCTGCTCCACAGTGAGGGAACGCGCTCCTCGGAGCGGCCTGGGGCGGTCCATACGCTCGCACGGGTTGTTGCCGATCTTCCCGTCTTTCACTGCATCCCCAACGCTTTCGCCAACACTGAGTAGGCGGCTTGGGCGGTGCGGGTGGTGTGTGCGTCGGCGACGTGGTTGACCATGCGGCGAACATCAGTGGGGGTGAGCTTCCCAGCTTCTTCGACCCGACATGCGGGATGAGTTGGTGTTTGATGGTGGACCGGTAGGTGGCGAGGGTGCGGGGTTTCAGGCGTGGCGCGGCGATCGTGTCCACCCAGTAGTCCAGCCACTGGGCGGACGGTGATCTGGCCGGCGTTGGGGAGGATGCCGTTCGCGAGGTCTTTCCGCATGGCTGCGAGTTCGGCCACGGCGTCGGCGTA
>NZ_FNLM01000026.1 GCF_900105725.1 Gordonia westfalica | reverse complement strand
CCTCTACTCAGCGCTATCACGTTGGTGACCTGTCGCCCATACACCCTGGATGTGACTGTTCGGTCGCCCGTGAAGTCGGATTGAACGGCGACCGGGTGATCGATCCGGATCTACTCGAGGACACACACAAGCAGGTGCGGGAACTTACCGGCGCCGACAATCGCGCCGCCCACGACTACCAGAAACTTCTCCTGGTCCGCGACCACGGAGATCGGCCCCGTCCTCACATGGCGGGACCAGAACTTCAAAGCCGCCTAGAGCTTCCCTCGCACACCAGTGCGGGGATTTTGAGCGCCGCAACGGCGCACCATCCGACGAAACGTCAGGAGCAACATGCCCGAGGAAACTGCTGCCGCCGAAACGGTTGACCAGCAAGACGACCCGACGCCGAGGTTGAGACCACCGACAGTGAGCCCACGCTCAGTGTGGAGGATCTCATCGCTGAACGCGACAAGTGGAAGTCGCTGTCTCGCGAGAACGAGAAGGGCCGGAAGGCGAACGCCGACAAGGCCCGCAAGTACGACGAACTGCTGGCGCAGAAGGAACGCGACGAGCAGACCTGGCAGGAGCGGGCCGAAAAGCCGAAGCTGCCCTCGCTGCAAACACGAAGCAGCGGGAACGCGACAACCTCGCCAAGAAGATCGTGGAAGGCACCGATGTGCCCGCGGATCTACTCGTCGGTGACACCGAGGAGGAGATGCGCGCCCATCTCGACCGCCTGCAATCGTTCCGCGGACCCAAGCAGACCGTACCGCCCGCTGCCCCGGCATCGGTGGTTGCCAATGCCGATGCGGCGCGGCGAACAAGGTGCAGCAGCTCACTCAGGCAGACCTGAAGAACATGTCCCCAGCCCAGATTCGCGACGCTGACGCCAAAGGCCAGCTCGACGAACTCAAGGGCATCCGAAAGTAAGGAGCCATCATGGCCATCACCCATTTCATTCCCGAACTGTGGGCGGCGAACATCACCCAGGCGTGGGACGCCGAGAAGGTGTTCGCCGCTCTGCTCGACCGCCAGTACGAAGGCGTCGCGACAAAGGGCAACACCGTCCACATCCCCGGTGTCGTCGCACCCGCGATCAAGGACTACAAGGCCAACAACCGCACCACGTCGGCTGACGCCATCACCGACACCGGCGTCGACCTCCTGATCGACCAGGAGAAGAACTTCGACTTCAAGGTCGACGACATCGACGCGCCCAGTCTGCGGCAGCCTGGCCCGTAACGACGCCGCGAAAGGCGCTCGTCGATGACGCGGACAAGTTCATCGCACATGTCGCCGCGCGAGCACCAACCTGTCGGCTCGCTCCGGACACCGGGAACAAGGCATTCGACCTCGTCAAGGCTGCTCGTGTGGCCTGAACAAGAAGAACGCCCCGCTCCGGCGAGTTCTCGTGTGCAACGCCGACTTCGAAGGTCTGCTCCTCGGCGCGATTCGAAGCTCACCAGCTTCGATGTGTCCGGCGACAACAACGGCCTCCGCAACGGCACCATCGGCTCCCTCCTCGGGTTCGTGTGCTGTCGTCGAACAACCTGCCCAACAACTCCACCCCGCTTCGTGGCGTTCCACCCGGAGGCCGCGGCCTACGTGTCGCAGCTCGATAAGGTGGAGGCCCTGCGCGCCGACAACAGCTTCGCCGACCGGCTGCGCGCCTGCACGTGTACGGCGGCAAGGTTGTCCGTCCGGACGGCGTCGTCAAGTTCGGAATGACTTCGGGTAGCTGATCCAGGTGTCTCTTCCTCCCTTGCTGTTCGTGACGACGTGATCGCCGTGGCGCAAAGGGACCTGACCGAACCTGAGCACGCGTCGGTGTATCAACTGTTGGATGCGGCATCGGACCAGTTCGTGCCGCATCCCAACAGCAGTTCACCCCCGGCGAGTCGACGGTGCGGTTGAAGGTGAATGGTGGGCGGGTCCGTCTGGACCAGTTGCCAGTCACAGGGGTGACGTCTGTGACCGATGACGCGGGAAACTCTGTGGACTACACCGAAATGGGATGTGGTTGACCGTCGGATGTGATTCTTCACGGTTCCTCACTGTCACATACTCGCATGGCGGAGAAGTGCCGCCGCGTGTGAAGAATGCGGTCGCCGAAATGGTGATCCGCGCTCTTGTGACGCCGGAGGAAGTGATGGCCGGAGCCCGGTCGCTGACCGACTCCGCAGGTCCGATCTCGCAGACCACTGCATGGTCGGTCCGAGCGCCGAACTCGGGTTTGCAGATGTCCGAGTCGGACCTGAAGTTGGCGGCATCGTTTCGCTGGCAGGGAGGGCAAGTCATTGTCCAGGCACCGTAGGGGAATACCCGCCGTCTTCGACGTAGAACACCTGCCGTTCAACGGAACCGGCGCCGACGACTACGGCAACGATGTCGAGTCCTGGGGCGAACCGGACCCGCGGAAGTTCGTGACGTTCATCGACCCACAAAGCGATGAACTAGATCTCCCGGGCACATCCGGGACTCCGTTGACGTGGGAATCATCGTCCTCCCGATTTCGGTCCGGTGTCACCACGTGACAGGGAAGTCATCGACGGAACTGTCTATGACGTTGTCGGCCAACCCAAGGACTACACCAGGATTCCGTCTCTCACGGGCGGCGGTTGCTACGTCGTAACTCTGAAGGTGGTGAAGTCGTCGTGAGAATCGAGTGGAATCAGAAGGCGTTCAAGGACGTCCGATACGGTCGGACGTCCGACATCATCAGCGAGCTCGAGGGTCATGCTGAGCGCATTGCTGACGATGCGAGCGCTATGGGCGAGGGCACGTACGCGGTGGGTTCACGGGCAGGCATGGCACGTCCCAGGGCCGTTGGCGTGCCTCTGTCGTCACCGCCGACTACAAGGCGCAACGCGACAATGCCCGCAACAACACGATCCTCAGGGCTCTCGGATAACTGATGTCGACACCCACGCTGGCGGCGCTCTCCATCTGCCGAGCGGCGCTGCCTGGAGTGAAGTTCTCCACGACCGTCTCAGAAGACCCTGCCCGATTCGGGAGGGTTTCTCGTATCGGCGGCCACGGGATCGCTCACTGGATCGCGCTCGCATCCTTGTCGAACTGTACGGCTCAACCCCAAGGGCAGCCGGACACGGCGTGGACTGAGCAATCGATCGGAACCATCGCGGACGGATTCCAGGCTGCATCCTCGGGCGGCCCATGGGCAGGCCTGTGGGTAACCGACTGGGTCATGAACAGCCTGGCCGACTATCCCAACCCGGACTATGAAAAGCATTCCCGGTTCCAGTTCACCGGACACTCTTCGTGCTCCGAACCTAAAGTCTCCTAACTGAATAACCCTTTCGCGGCTCCTGGTCACCTCGCCTGAAAGGGGCAAAACAATGGCAGTCGAACACTCTTACGTGGCGCAGTCGCTCGACGGCGGCGTCTACTGGCGGGCACCTCTGGGTACCACGCTTCCCACCGCTCCGGTCGAGTCGCCGGAAGACCTGAACGCCGCGTTCGAGGACCACGGAACCGCGGCGGTCGACGGCCTGTCGGTCGGCATCACCCGCACCTCGAACACCGTCAAGGACTTCGACGGTGGCGACTACGTCGATGTGCAGACCGAGTACGGCACCAGCTTCAAGATCAAGCTGCTCGACGTCGACCTGCCGTCGGTGAAGCGGACCGTCGCAGGTGACGACAACGTCACCCTCATCCCGCTGCCGGCGGCAAGGGCAGCGCTACCACGTCCGCCACAACTCGTCGCAGCTTCCGCTGTCGGCCCACGTGTTCGCCACGAAGTGCGGCAAGAAGTTCAAGACGTACGTCGTGGAGAAGGGCCGCGTCTCGGAGATCGCGGAGTGGAAGGACGAGTCGCAGGACGCGTCGGGCGTGGAGTTGACGATCCGAGCGTTCCGCAACTCCAACGGCGACTACGTCGACGAGTTCGGCGACGTGGACGGCATCGCCGCCACTTCGGGTAGCTGACCCGTCTTGCCCGGGAGGTATCTAGCCTCCCGGGCACACAATCTCGGCCTGGCGAAGGGGTGTCATGTTGTCCCTGACCAGGAGCCGCGTCCTTTTGCCAGGCCGGGGCTGCTCCTGGTTGAAGTTCTATCCCAATGTTGAAAGGTTCCTGGTCAAACCATGTCTGTTCCCGAAGGCTACGCAGTAGCCCCCTCGTCCGACGATCACCTGTTGAAGTTCGCCGTCCCCATCCCCGGGCGCGATCCGGTACTGGTGTCGATGCCGCCGCGCAAGTGGATGGACCCCGCCGAGATCAAGAAGTACCAGGACTGGATCACCCGTTCGGGAAGCGGATGTGAAGATCGCCGAATGGGCGAACAGCCTCAACAGCGCGGAGAAGACGCTGCCGCGCCCGGTCGACGCAGAGGAAACCCTGAAGGGTTTCGAGGAGAAGGAAGTCACCCTCCGGTGGCTCAAGCCGTACGTGTCGGCTGCCGAGTACAAGCTCCTGATGACGAAGATCCCTGAGGGCACCATCCAGTGGATCAAGAAGCAGCTCGAAGATCCTGACATCACAGTGGGGAATCTTCGGCCTCCGCCGACTCCTAGACGAGCACGGGAGGCCATCGAGTACGACCTGATTTCCCGCGGCCTCAGGTTGCGGATCTCGGGAAGCCCTGGTTTTCATGGACTGACCTGCGGGCTATTGTCCGCAGGGCTCGCACAGACCACGCAATGGAGCTGTTCCGGGCATGGAATCCTGACACTTGGCTGTGGTCTGATCCGTCTGTGATGCTCTTGTCGGAGGTGGCGACGATCGTTTCCGACCTCCGATACATGCAGGCGTTGACCACGTTTAACGAAGTGCCTGAGATCTACTTCCCGGCCCGGTATGGGCCGCCTCGGGATGACGCTGCCGAAGCTACCGAGGGCGAAGGTCCCAGCGAGGCTGAGAAGGCTCGGGCGGTCGCGGCGTCGATGCGCTAGATATCACCGGACTTCACTAGTTCGCCGCCGAACTGTCCCGCAATCTGGCCTGCCATGACCGCGTTCTGGTCGAGGCTGATCAGCCAGGTTGGTCCCGTTACGTAGTAGTGGCGATCGCCAGTGATGTCTCCCGTGATGTCAGAGTGCTTTACCGATGCAGCGATTCCCTTCGAGGCGAGGTCTTCTGAGAACCACACACTCAGTCGAGCTTCGGCCGTTGGGTTAGTGGCACGATCCGTGCTCAGCCTTCGGCCCCGAGGTTGCGTCAGTAACCAGGCATGGGAAGCCGGCTGAAGTTAGTCCGGCCGCGAGTTGACTCACTGACGTGTACGCACCTGCGACTGCAGGGGCAGGTGCGGAGGCCGACGATGTCGCAGGAGCCTTACCGGCCTCGGGGCTTCGGTCGCTGCACCCAGAGGCGGCGAGGGCGAATGCGATTACTGGGATGGCAATGCATGCACGTTTCATCTCGACAGGATAAGCCGTCAGTGCGACGACCCGAGATAGAATGGAGCGACCCCGGAGGTGCTACCAACACCAGCCGGGCCTAACCCACTCGCTTGAAGCACCAAGGAGGGCTGCCGTGAAGGCTACCCGAACCCGACGTCCATGTCCGACATGTGGATCACCCATCGACCGAGGTCCCGGACAGCATGCGTACTGCTCCGACGAATGTCGCCCCATCTGCGAGCACCCCACATGCGACCGCCCTACGCGGGCATGCAGACGGTGTGCGACTCGCACCGGTTCAGCTTGATCGCCACGGCGAACTCCGGCCGGACACGTGGTCGAAGGAATGGGTGTGCGTCGTTTGCGGGCAGGTGTCCCGAAGGGTCGGGGCGCGTAAGCACTGCTCGAGGGCTGTCAGCAAACCGACTCTCGATACAACGGGCGTCGCCCAACGACGGCGAAATGTCGGCTATGCGGCAGGACTTCTCCTACAGCGGCGCACCGGGCGAGGCTTCAGCGCACCGACACTCAGTGGTGCCGCACCTGCGGTAGAGAATCCCCGAAGCGCGCCGATATCTGAAGTACGGAATCACCCCGGAGGAGTACGCGGCCGCGATGAATCGGGCTGCGACATCTGCGGCGAGCGCGTGGGGCGCTACATATCGACCATGACCACAGCTGCTGCCCTCCACGGAGTAAGCAGTGGCGAACCTGCGGCAGTGCGTCCGCGGATTCCTCTGCGGATCGTGCAACGCGGATTGGGCCTACTGAAGGATGACCGAACGTGCTGCGAAGCGCGATCGAGTACCTCGGTCGAAAGGCTAGAAACAGCGCATACATACGGACTCAACGAACACCCTAAGGCATGAGCTCTGGGTGTTCGTCATTTCTGGCGGCAAGCAAAGGGGTGCAGCGTGGCACGGGCTAGGGGCCATCGGAGGCTAGGCCGTGGTTGACCTACGTATTTCCTCGTTGCAAGACTGGGAGGGGGTGCCGTAGTGTTGAGAGATGGGGAGGATACGGCTCGTTCTGGAACGATGGTAGGAACACCTAGCTCCGTGCCACGCTGCCACCCCTTTGCTTGCCGCCAGAAATGACGAACACCCCAGAGGCTCATGGCCTTAGGGTGTTCGTTGAGTCGTATGTATGCGCTGTTTCTAGGCCTTTCGACCGAGGTACTCGATCGCGCTTCGCAGCACGTTCGGGTCATCCTTCAGTAGGCCCAATCCGCGGTTGCACGATCCGCAGAGGAATCCGCGGACGCACTGCCCGCAGGTTCGCCACTGCTTACTCCGTGGAGGGCAGCAGCTGTGGTCATGGTCGATATGTAGCGCCCCCACGCGCTCGCCGCAGATGTCGCAGCCCCGATTCATCGCGGCCGCGTACTCCTCCGGGTGATTCCGTACTTCAGATATCGGCGCGCTTCGGGGATTCTCTACCGCAGGTGCGGCACCACTGAGTGTCGGTGCGCTGAAGCCTCGCCCCGGTGCGCCGCTGTAGGGAGAAGTCCTGCCCGCATAGCCGACATTTCGCCGTCGTTGGGCGACGCCCGTTGTATCGAGAGTCGGTTTGCTGACAGCCCCTCGAGCAGTGCTTACGGCGCCCCGACCCCTTCGGGACACCTGCCCCGCAAACGACGCACACCCATTCCTTCGACCACGTGTCCGGCCGGAGTTCGCCGTGGCGATCAAGCTGAACCCGGTGCGAGTCGCACACCGTCTGCATGCCCCGCGTAGGGCGGTCGCATGTGGGGTGCTCGCAGATGGGGCGACATTCGTCGGAGCAGTACGCATGCTGTCCGGGACCTCGGTCGATGGGTGATCCACATGTCGGACATGGACGTCGGGTTCGGGTAGCCTTCACGGCAGCCCCTCCTTGGTGCTTCAAGCGAGTGGGTTAGGCCCCGGCTGGTGTTGGTAGCACCTCCGGGGTCGCTCCATTCTATCTCGGGTCGTCGCACTGACGGCTTATCCTGTCGAGATGAAACGTGCATGCATTGCCATCCCAGTAATCGCATTCGCCCTCGCCGCCTCTGGGTGCAGCGACCGAAGCCCCGAGGCCGGTAAGGCTCCTGCGACATCGTCGGCCTCCGCACCTGCCCTGCAGTCGCAGGTGCGTACACGTCAGTGAGTCAACTCGCGGCCGGACTAACTTCAGCCGGCTTCCCATGCCTGGTTACTGACGCAACCTCGGGCCGAAGGCTGAGCACGGATCGTGCCCACTAACCCCAACGGCCGAAGCTCGACTGAGTGTGTGGTTCTCAGAAGACCTCGCCTCGAAGGGAATCGCTGCATCGGTAAAGCACTCTGACATCACGGGAGACATCACTGGCGATCGCCACTACTACGTAACGGGACCAACCTGGCTGATCAGCCTCGACCAGAACGCGGTCATGGCAGGCCAGATTGCGGGACAGTTCGGCGGCGAACTAGTGAAGTCCGGTGATATCTAGCGCATCGACGCCGCGACCGCCCGAGCCTTCTCAGCCTCGCTGGGACCTTCGCCCTCGGTAGCTTCGGCAGCGTCATCCCGAGGCGGCCCATACCGGGCCGGGAAGTAGATCTCAGGCACTTCGTTAAACGTGGTCAACGCCTGCATGTATCGGAGGTCGGAAACGATCGTCGCCACCTCCGACAAGAGCATCACAGACGGATCAGACCACAGCCAAGTGTCAGGATTCCATGCCCGGAACAGCTCCATTGCGTGGTCTGTGCGAGCCCTGCGGACAATAGCCCGCAGGTCAGTCCATGAAAACCAGGGCTTCCCGAGATCCCGCAACCTGAGGCCGCGGGAAATCAGGTCGTACTCGATGGCCTCCCCGTGCTCGTCTAGGAGTCGGCGGAGGCCGAAGATTCCCCCACTGTGATGTCAGGATCTTCGAGCTGCTTCTTGATCCACTGGATGGTGCCCTCAGGGATCTTCGTCATCAGGAGCTTGTACTCGGCAGCCGACACGTACGGCTTGAGCCACCGGAGGGTGACTTCCTTCTCCTCGAAACCCTTCAGGGTTTCCTCTGCGTCGACCGGGCGCGGCAGCGTCTTCTCCGCGCTGTTGAGGCTGTTCGCCCATTCGGCGATCTTCACATCCGCTTCCCCGAACGGGGTGATCCAGTCCTGGTACTTCTTGATCTCGGCGGGGTCCATCCACTTGCGCGGCGGCATCGACACCAGTACCGGATCGCGCCCGGGGATGGGGACGGCGAACTTCAACAGGTGATCGTCGGACGAGGGGGCTACTGCGTAGCCTTCGGGAACAGACATGGTTTGACCAGGAACCTTTCAACATTGGGATAGAACTTCAACCAGGAGCAGCCCCGGCCTGGCAAAAGGACGCGGCTCCTGGTCAGGGACAACATGACACCCCTTCGCCAGGCCGAGATTGTGTGCCCGGGGAGGCTAGATACCTCCCCGGGCAAGACGGGTCAGCTACCCGAAGTGGCGGCGATGCCGTCCACGTCGCCGAACTCGTCGACGTAGTCGCCGTTGGAGTTGCGGAACGCTCGGATCGTCAACTCCACGCCCGACGCGTCCTGCGACTCGTCCTTCCACTCCGCGATCTCCGAGACGCGGCCCTTCTCCACGACGTACGTCTTGAACTTCTTGCCGCACTTCGTGGCGAACACGTGGGCCGACAGCGGAAGCTGCGACGAGTTGTGGCGGACGTGGTAGCGCTGCCCCTTGCCGCCGGCAGCGGGGATGAGGGTGACGTTGTCGTCACCTGCGACGGTCCGCTTCACCGACGGCAGGTCGACGTCGAGCAGCTTGATCTTGAAGCTGGTGCCGTACTCGGTCTGCACATCGACGTAGTCGCCACCGTCGAAGTCCTTGACGGTGTTCGAGGTGCGGGTGATGCCGACCGACAGGCCGTCGACCGCCGCGGTTCCGTGGTCCTCGAACGCGGCGTTCAGGTCTTCCGGCGACTCGACCGGAGCGGTGGGAAGCGTGGTACCCAGAGGTGCCCGCCAGTAGACGCCGCCGTCGAGCGACTGCGCCACGTAAGAGTGTTCGACTGCCATTGTTTTGCCCCTTTCAGGCGAGGTGACCAGGAGCCGCGAAAGGGTTATTCAGTTAGGAGACTTTAGGTTCGGAGCACGAAGAGTGTCCCGGTGAACTGGAACCGGGAATGCTTTTCATAGTCCGGGTTGGGATAGTCGGCCAGGCTGTTCATGACCCAGTCGGTTACCCACAGGCCTGCCCATGGGCCGCCCGAGGATGCAGCCTGGAATCCGTCCGCGATGGTTCCGATCGATTGCTCAGTCCACGCCGTGTCCGGGCTGCCCTTGGGGGTTGAGCCGTACAGTTCGACAAGGATGCGAGCGCGATCCAGTGAGCGATCCCGTGGGCCGCCGATACGAGAAACCCTCCCGAATCGGGCAGGGTCTTCTGAGACGGTCGTGGAGAACTTCACTCCAGGCAGCGCCGCTCGGCAGATGGAGAGCGCCGCCAGCGTGGGTGTCGACATCAGTTATCCGAGAGCCCTGAGGATCGTGTTGTTGCGGGCATTGTCGCGTTGCGCCTTGTAGTCGGCGGTGACGACAGAGGCACGCCAACGGCCCTGGGGACGTGCCATGCCTGCCCGTGAACCCACCGCGTACGTGCCCTCGCCCATAGCGCTCGCATCGTCAGCAATGCGCTCAGCATGACCCTCGAGCTCGCTGATGATGTCGGACGTCCGACCGTATCGGACGTCCTTGAACGCCTTCTGATTCCACTCGATTCTCACGACGACTTCACCACCTTCAGAGTTACGACGTAGCAACCGCCGCCCGTGAGAGACGGAATCCTGGTGTAGTCCTTGGGTTGGCCGACAACGTCATAGACAGTTCCGTCGATGACTTCCCTGTCACGTGGTGACACCGGACCGAAATCGGGGAGGACGATGATTCCCACGTCAACGGAGTCCCGGATGTGCCCCGGGAGATCTAGTTCATCGCTTTGTGGGTCGATGAACGTCACGAACTTCCGCGGGTCCGGTTCGCCCCAGGACTCGACATCGTTGCCGTAGTCGTCGGCGCCGGTTCCGTTGAACGGCAGGTGTTCTACGTCGAAGACGGCGGGTATTCCCCTACGGTGCCTGGACAATGACTTGCCCTCCCTGCCAGCGAAACGATGCCGCCAACTTCAGGTCCGACTCGGACATCTGCAAACCCGAGTTCGGCGCTCGGACCGACCATGCAGTGGTCTGCGAGATCGGACCTGCGGAGTCGGTCAGCGACCGGGCTCCGGCCATCACTTCCTCCGGCGTCACAAGAGCGCGGATCACCATTTCGGCGACCGCATTCTTCACACGCGGCGGCACTTCTCCGCCATGCGAGTATGTGACAGTGAGGAACCGTGAAGAATCACATCCGACGGTCAACCACATCCCATTTCGGGTGTAGTCCACAGAGTTTCCCGCGTCATCGGTCACAGACGTCACCCCTGTGACTGGCAACTGGTCCAGACGGACCCGCCCACCATTCACCTTCAACCGCACCGTCGACTCGCCGGGGGTGAACTGCTGTTGGGATGCGGCACGGAACTGGTCCGATGCCGCATCCAACAGTTGATACACCGACGCGTGCTCAGGTTCGGTCAGGTCCCTTTGCGCCACGGCGATCACGTCGTCACGAACAGCAAGGGGAGGAAGAGACACCTGGATCAGCTACCCGAAGTCATTCCGAACTTGACGACGCCGTCCGGACGGACAACCTTGCCGCCGTACACGTGCAGGCCGCGCAGCCGGTCGGCGAAGCTGTTGTCGGCGCGCAGGGCCTCCACCTTATCGAGCTGCGACACGTAGGCCGCGGCCTCCGGGTGGAACGCCACGAAGCCGGGGGTGGAGTTGTTGGGCAGGTTGTTCGACGACAGCACACGGAACCCGAGGAGGGAGCCGATGGTGCCGTTGCGGAGGCCGTTGTTGTCGCCGGACACATCGAAGCTGGTGAGCTTCGAATCCGCGCCGAGGAGCAGACCTTCGAAGTCGGCGTTGCACACGAGAACTCGGCCGGAGGCGGGGGCGTTCTTCTTGTTCAGGGCCACACGAGCAGCCTTGACGAGGTCGAATGCCTTGTTCCCGGTGTCCGGAGCGGAGCCCGACAGGTTGGTGGCTCGGCGGCGAGCATGGTGGCGATGAACTTGTCCGCGTCATCGACGAGCGCCTTTCCGGCGGCGTCGGTGTACGGGGCCAGGCTGCCCGCAGACTGGGCGGCGTCGATGTCGTCGACCTTGAAGTCGAAGTTCTTCTCCTGGTCGATCAGGAGGTCGACGCCGGTGTCGGTGATGGCGTCAGCCGACGTGGTGCGGTTGTTGGCCTTGTAGTCCTTGATCGCGGGTGCGACGACACCGGGGATGTGGACGGTGTTGCCCTTTGTCGCGACGCCTTCGTACTGGCGGTCGAGCAGAGCGGCGAACACTTCTCGGCGTCCACGCCTGGGTGATGTTCGCCGCCACAGTTCGGGAATGAAATGGGTGATGGCATGATGGTCCTTACTTTCGATGCCCTTGATTCGTCCTTTGCGTCAGCGTCTCTGACTTTGTGAATTCGAAGATTCAAATCGTTCGGTGCCAATGTCAGCAGCTCACTCAGGCAGACCTGAAGAACATGTCCCAGAGATCGCGACGCTGACGCCAAAGGCAGTCGACGAACTCAAGGGCATCCGAAAGTAAGGACCATCATGGCCATCACCCATTTCATTCCCGAACTGTGGGCGGCGAACATCACCAGGCGTGGGACGCCGAGAAGGTGTTCGCCGCTCTGCTCGACCGCCAGTACGAAGGCGTCGCGACAAAGGGCAACACCGTCCACATCCCCGGTGTCGTCGCACCCGCGATCAAGGACTACAAGGCCAACAACCGCACCACGTCGGCTGACGCCATCACCGACACCGGCGTCGACCTCCTGATCGACCAGGAGAAGAACTTCGACTTCAAGGTCGACGACATCGACGCCGCCCAGTCTGCGGGCAGCCTGCCCCGTACACCGACGCCGCCGGAAAGGCGCTCGTCGATGACGCGGACAAGTTCATCGCCACCATGCTCGCCGCCGGAGCCACCAACCTGTCGGGCTCCGCTCCGGACACCGGGAACAAGGCATTCGACCTCGTCAAGGCTGCTCGTGTGGCCCTGAACAAGAAGAACGCCCCCGCCTCCGGCCGAGTTCTCGTGTGCAACGCCGACTTCGAAGGTCTGCTCCTCGGCGCGGATTCGAAGCTCACCAGCTTCGATGTGTCCGGCGACAACAACGGCCTCCGCAACGGCACCATCGGCTCCCTCCTCGGGTTCCGTGTGCTGTCGTCGAACAACCTGCCCAACAACTCCACCCCCGGCTTCGTGGCGTTCCACCCGGAGGCCGCGGCCTACGTGTCGCAGCTCGATAAGGTGGAGGCCCTGCGCGCCGACAACAGCTTCGCCGACCGGCTGCGCGGCCTGCACGTGTACGGCGGCAAGGTTGTCCGTCCGGACGGCGTCGTCAAGTTCGGAATGACTTCGGGTAGCTGATCCAGGTGTCTCTTCCTCCCCTTGCTGTTCGTGACGACGTGATCGCCGTGGCGCAAAGGGACCTGACCGAACCTGAGCACGCGTCGGTGTATCAACTGTTGGATGCGGCATCGGACCAGTTCCGTGCCGCATCCCAACAGCAGTTCACCCCCGGCGAGTCGACGGTGCGGTTGAAGGTGAATGGTGGGCGGGTCCGTCTGGACCAGTTGCCAGTCACAGGGGTGACGTCTGTGACCGATGACGCGGGAAACTCTGTGGACTACACCCGAAATGGGATGTGGTTGACCGTCGGATGTGATTCTTCACGGTTCCTCACTGTCACATACTCGCATGGCGGAGAAGTGCCGCCGCGTGTGAAGAATGCGGTCGCCGAAATGGTGATCCGCGCTCTTGTGACGCCGGAGGAAGTGATGGCCGGAGCCCGGTCGCTGACCGACTCCGCAGGTCCGATCTCGCAGACCACTGCATGGTCGGTCCGAGCGCCGAACTCGGGTTTGCAGATGTCCGAGTCGGACCTGAAGTTGGCGGCATCGTTTCGCTGGCAGGGAGGGCAAGTCATTGTCCAGGCACCGTAGGGGAATACCCGCCGTCTTCGACGTAGAACACCTGCCGTTCAACGGAACCGGCGCCGACGACTACGGCAACGATGTCGAGTCCTGGGGCGAACCGGACCCGCGGAAGTTCGTGACGTTCATCGACCCACAAAGCGATGAACTAGATCTCCCGGGGCACATCCGGGACTCCGTTGACGTGGGAATCATCGTCCTCCCCGATTTCGGTCCGGTGTCACCACGTGACAGGGAAGTCATCGACGGAACTGTCTATGACGTTGTCGGCCAACCCAAGGACTACACCAGGATTCCGTCTCTCACGGGCGGCGGTTGCTACGTCGTAACTCTGAAGGTGGTGAAGTCGTCGTGAGAATCGAGTGGAATCAGAAGGCGTTCAAGGACGTCCGATACGGTCGGACGTCCGACATCATCAGCGAGCTCGAGGGTCATGCTGAGCGCATTGCTGACGATGCGAGCGCTATGGGCGAGGGCACGTACGCGGTGGGTTCACGGGCAGGCATGGCACGTCCCCAGGGCCGTTGGCGTGCCTCTGTCGTCACCGCCGACTACAAGGCGCAACGCGACAATGCCCGCAACAACACGATCCTCAGGGCTCTCGGATAACTGATGTCGACACCCACGCTGGCGGCGCTCTCCATCTGCCGAGCGGCGCTGCCTGGAGTGAAGTTCTCCACGACCGTCTCAGAAGACCCTGCCCGATTCGGGAGGGTTTCTCGTATCGGCGGCCCACGGGATCGCTCACTGGATCGCGCTCGCATCCTTGTCGAACTGTACGGCTCAACCCCCAAGGGCAGCCCGGACACGGCGTGGACTGAGCAATCGATCGGAACCATCGCGGACGGATTCCAGGCTGCATCCTCGGGCGGCCCATGGGCAGGCCTGTGGGTAACCGACTGGGTCATGAACAGCCTGGCCGACTATCCCAACCCGGACTATGAAAAGCATTCCCGGTTCCAGTTCACCGGGACACTCTTCGTGCTCCGAACCTAAAGTCTCCTAACTGAATAACCCTTTCGCGGCTCCTGGTCACCTCGCCTGAAAGGGGCAAAACAATGGCAGTCGAACACTCTTACGTGGCGCAGTCGCTCGACGGCGGCGTCTACTGGCGGGCACCTCTGGGTACCACGCTTCCCACCGCTCCGGTCGAGTCGCCGGAAGACCTGAACGCCGCGTTCGAGGACCACGGAACCGCGGCGGTCGACGGCCTGTCGGTCGGCATCACCCGCACCTCGAACACCGTCAAGGACTTCGACGGTGGCGACTACGTCGATGTGCAGACCGAGTACGGCACCAGCTTCAAGATCAAGCTGCTCGACGTCGACCTGCCGTCGGTGAAGCGGACCGTCGCAGGTGACGACAACGTCACCCTCATCCCCGCTGCCGGCGGCAAGGGGCAGCGCTACCACGTCCGCCACAACTCGTCGCAGCTTCCGCTGTCGGCCCACGTGTTCGCCACGAAGTGCGGCAAGAAGTTCAAGACGTACGTCGTGGAGAAGGGCCGCGTCTCGGAGATCGCGGAGTGGAAGGACGAGTCGCAGGACGCGTCGGGCGTGGAGTTGACGATCCGAGCGTTCCGCAACTCCAACGGCGACTACGTCGACGAGTTCGGCGACGTGGACGGCATCGCCGCCACTTCGGGTAGCTGACCCGTCTTGCCCGGGGAGGTATCTAGCCTCCCGGGCACACAATCTCGGCCTGGCGAAGGGGTGTCATGTTGTCCCTGACCAGGAGCCGCGTCCTTTTGCCAGGCCGGGGCTGCTCCTGGTTGAAGTTCTATCCCAATGTTGAAAGGTTCCTGGTCAAACCATGTCTGTTCCCGAAGGCTACGCAGTAGCCCCCTCGTCCGACGATCACCTGTTGAAGTTCGCCGTCCCCATCCCCGGGCGCGATCCGGTACTGGTGTCGATGCCGCCGCGCAAGTGGATGGACCCCGCCGAGATCAAGAAGTACCAGGACTGGATCACCCCGTTCGGGGAAGCGGATGTGAAGATCGCCGAATGGGCGAACAGCCTCAACAGCGCGGAGAAGACGCTGCCGCGCCCGGTCGACGCAGAGGAAACCCTGAAGGGTTTCGAGGAGAAGGAAGTCACCCTCCGGTGGCTCAAGCCGTACGTGTCGGCTGCCGAGTACAAGCTCCTGATGACGAAGATCCCTGAGGGCACCATCCAGTGGATCAAGAAGCAGCTCGAAGATCCTGACATCACAGTGGGGGAATCTTCGGCCTCCGCCGACTCCTAGACGAGCACGGGGAGGCCATCGAGTACGACCTGATTTCCCGCGGCCTCAGGTTGCGGGATCTCGGGAAGCCCTGGTTTTCATGGACTGACCTGCGGGCTATTGTCCGCAGGGCTCGCACAGACCACGCAATGGAGCTGTTCCGGGCATGGAATCCTGACACTTGGCTGTGGTCTGATCCGTCTGTGATGCTCTTGTCGGAGGTGGCGACGATCGTTTCCGAC